>ONGV01000325.1 GCA_900317445.1 uncultured Eubacteriales bacterium
CTTCTACAAGTTCACTAACTGTTATAGATTTTTTTTCTTTAAGTATATCTAATATTAATTTAAACCTTTCTTCTGTTAACATTTTCACCACTTCCTTATATTTATAATACAATCATTTTCAATCAAAGTCAATCATTTTCAATCATATTTTTATAAAAAATAATCATATTCATTCACGTATTACTTCCATAAATAGTGGTAAAAAATAAAGTAGGAACTACATTACATAGTTCCTACTTTATTTAACTATATTCCCATTGGAATTTTAAATACAAAGAATCCTATTAATATTACTGTCCATACTATTAAAAATGCTATTGAGTATGGTAACATAAGTTTTATCATGTCTCCTAAAGTATATTCTGGTTTATACTTTTTCATAAATACAAGAATTATTCCTGCATAGGACATAAGAGGTGATATTACATTAGTTGAAGAATCTGCTATTCTATAGGCAGCTGCTACTATATCTGGTGTTAATGAATTATTTACTTGATATAGCATTGGAATAAATATTGGTCCTAAAAGCATCCACTTTGAAGTAAGACCTCCAACAAATAAGTTTATTATAGATGTTACTATTATAAATCCTATTAAAAGTAATATTGGATATTCAGAAAGTCCTAAAACTTCTAATCCCTTAGCTCCTAAATAAGTTATATAAGTTCCAATATTAGAATAACTTAATAATGCTAAAAAGTTATATGATATAAATGTTAAAACTAAAATATAACCCATATTGCTCATTTGATTAGAAAGACCTTTAACAACATCAATAGCTTTGTTAAACTTTTTAACCTTTATTCCATACATTAATCCTGGAACAAAAAAAGCAAAAGTTATTAAAAGAATTATATTATCCATTACAGGTTTTACAAGAGTACCATTTTCGTCAGTATAAGGTGCTAATGGACCATAAGCTAATAATACTATTATTAATAGTGCTATTATTAATCCTAAACCTGCCCACTTTAAAGCTTTATTTTCATCTTCTGAAACTACAAAGTCTTCCATATCTTCTGGAACTACATAGCTTTCATTTTCTAGTTTTGGCTTTATTATCTTTGCTGTAACAAAATATCCTACTGCTGCAAGAGCAATTGTTGATATAACAATAAATTTATAATGCATTGTTGGTGCATTTAATGTTTCTCCTAAAATATTTACAAAAGGTACTCCTTGCCCTTCTGCAAACACTTTTGCATTACTTCCAACTATAACATCTATAGGAGTTCCTGGAATAAGGTTTGCACTAAATCCAGCAGAAACTCCAGCAAAAGCTGCTGCCATACCTATTAAAGGATTTTTCTTAAGACCTACATATAAAAGTCCTGCAAGTGGTATTAAAATTATATACCCTGCATCTGTAGCTATACTACTCATTATTCCTAAAAACACTAGAATTATTGGAAGAAATTTATCAGATACCTTTAATCCTATTTTCTTTATAGATGTTGCTAAAAGTCCTGACTCCTCTGCAAGACCAACTCCAAGCATTACAACTAATATAGTTCCTAATACTCCACCACCATATGCAAGCCAGTTTGTTACTAAAGCATTATTAAGTATCCATCTAAAATTTTCTGCTTTAAACATATTTTTAACTTCATATACTATTGTGGTTCCATCTCCAGATAATGTTTCAAATGACATTCCACCCATAAAAATTGTTAATATCATTGTAACTGCAAAAAGAAATGCAAATATTATAACTGGGTCAGGAATTTTTTTACCTGCTCTTTCAATAAAAGAAGCTCTTTTGTTCTCTTTTTTTGACATAAAAATGCCCCCTTTTTTTATCTTTTGTTTTTTGCCTTTCCCATTATAGCATTTTTTTAATTTTTTTCAACAAATATTAACTATATTTAATGATTTCATATTTTTTTTAACTTATAAAATTAATTTATTATTTAAAGACTACAATATTTATTTATCTCTTACCATAAGTAAAAAAAGGAATAACCCCTAATGGAATTATTCCCTTCTTATTAATTTATTTTAATTTTGTCCAACATCAATTGCATATCTTTCATATGACATTTCATTTATAGGTTTTATTTTTTTAGTAACACTATCATATTCAAATACCTTCCATACTGTTCCTTTTTCTTTAGGTACATTAAATGTATATGCTGGTTTATTTGAAGCACCTATATAAACTTGTACTATTGCACCTGATTTTGATAATTCTGAACTATCATCAATAATTCTATTGCTATAATCGTGAACATAGAATTGATATTTTCCACCTATTGGATTGTAAATAGTAGTTGTTTCTGGTCCATATGAAGATGTATCATCTAAATCTAAATCTGCTATTTTAATTTCATCTTCATAATATTTCTTATTTGAAAAATAAGTATGGAACTTTGAACCATCAGAAGTTGGTCCTAATAAGTGAGAGTCTAAATCACTTGGATATTCTCCCCATTTTAATACTATTCTTACTTGTTGTGCACTTATTGCTGTAGATACATTACCATCTTGTGAATCTATTGTTTTATTTCCTATAGTTTTTATATCAAATGAATTAGTTAAATATCTATCTTTTTCATCAGAAAGTGTTCTTTCATCAATAATTTGAACACAATAATTTCCAGCTGGTAAAACTACTGAATACTTTCCATATTCCTCAGTTTTTATTGTTTTAACTATTGTTCCTGTAGTATTTCCCATACCACTTCTAATTTTTAATGTAAGTCCTTTAACTCCATTTCCTGTTAAAACATCATATATAGTACCTGAAGCTGTACCATTTTCAGTACTTGTATTTGAAATAAGCTCAATTGTTGAATTATAATAACTAGCTTGTTCATCTGGTATATTTATTATTTGTGTTACTGTTTTATAGCCTTCTTTAGATACTGCTATAGTATAAGTTCCGCTAATTAATTTTTCAAAAGAATATATTCCTTCTGAATTAGTTTTTGTAGTTTGAGTAACATTTCCTTTAGTTATCTTTACTGTAGCATTTGATAAAACTTCATTGTTTGTACTATTTGTATCACCATCTGCCTTTACAACTTGTCCTATTAATTTTATTGGTGTTTTTATTGTAAAGTTCATACTATTTCTTAATTTTTTACCTGTTGAATCTTTTACATCTACATATAAAGTCTTATCTCCCTTATTTCCTGCTGTCCAAGTCATTTCATTAGATGTAGAATAATCCCTTAATACATACCAATTTCCTGCTGAATCCTTTATAAGGAATTTGTATTTAAGTGTTCCTGTACCAGTTGCATTTGCTTTAAGTTTTATATTTGTTCCTGATACTTGAGGTGACTTCTTATCTGCTGTAAAACTAGTTATCTTTAGTGGTGATGTAACTTTATAAGACATTTCCTTTCTTACTACTTTTCCTGTATCATCTTTTACATCTACATATAATGTTTTATCCCCTGCAGTTCCTGTTTTCCATACTGTTATATTTAATGTTCCATAATCTCTTATTACATACCAATTACCTTTAGAATCTTTTATTAAAAACTTATATTTTAATGTTCCTATTCCTGATGCTTTTGCTGTTAATTTTACATCTGTTCCACTTACTTGTGGTGAGTTCTTATCTGCTGTAAAACTAGTTATCTTTAATGGTGATGTAACTTTGTAAGACATTTCTTTTCTTACTACTTTTCCTGTAATATCTTTTACATCTACATATAATGTTTTATCTCCTACTGCCCCTGTTTTTCACACTGCTGTATTTGATGTTCCATAATCTCTTATTACATTCCATTCTCCTGCTGAATTTTTTACTAAGAATTTGTATTGTAATGTTCCTGTTCCTGTTGCATTTGCTGTTAATTTTACTTCTGTATTACTTGCTTGTGGTGATTTTTTATCAGCTGTGAAACTAGTTATTACTGGAGCACTTACTTCTTTTATTTCATAATTCATTGGTGAAATTTTCATTTTTCCAGTAGAATCTTTTACAACTGCATATACTACATAGTTTCCTATATATTCTGGCTTCCATGATACTGTATTACTTGTTGAATAAGCTTTAATCTCTCTATAATAATCATTTAATTTTACTACAAATGAATATTGAAGAATTCCACTTCCACCCTGTGCCTTTGCTACAAGCTTTATAGTTGTTCCCTTTTCCTGTGGTGATTTTAAATCTGAAGTAAAACTTGAAATTAACAAACTTGTTGAAGTTGCTTCTTTTTCTGCATATATATCATCCATTTCTTCATACTTTTTAACAGCTTCTATAGACTCTGTAATTTCTTCTAAAGTTTTAGTTTCCATCTCTTCAAATTCAATATTTTCTTTTGTTTCATTAATAACAGCTGCATTTACTTCTGGTTGAAATACAAAGGTACTTGTTACTGTCATTAATGTTATTAATGTTAATAATTTTTTTACTTTTCTCATTTTTCTTCTTCCCCCATTTTTTATAATGTGTATTATTTTTTCCTCCCTTTAATAAATTAAATTCATGACAAAAATACATATCTTTTTCATTATACTACATATGTTTCAAATTTAAACCCTTAATTTGTATTTTTAGACAACAAATGTATTTTAAATTTATTTATTAATATATTTTAAAATGCAAAGCAGTTTAATATAATATTTTAAAAGATTATATTATTTATGTGTCATGGTTTGAATTACATCATAAAATGGTTTTTAATATAATATATTTTATAATATTTTTTTAAAAAATATATAATTTTCTAAATAACACTTAATTATCCTATTATAATTTTATCCTATAAAATAATTATATCTTTAAATATTACTTTATTGTTTTTAAAACAATAAGAGGATACTATTTTAAAGTATAATACTTATAAAATAATACCCTCTTATTATTGTCTATTAAATTTCTTTTAACGTGTAAAATCTTCTATTCTTATTAAATTATCTATACTCTTTACAGATTCTAATTTTTTCATTGTTTCTAATGATGCTTTTACATCAGCTTCAGTAGTATGGTGAGTAGTAAGTACTAATATTACTCCTCCATCTGCACTTCTGCTCTTTCCTTTTTGCATAACAGAACGTAAGCTTACCTTATTGTATCCTAAAATTGCTGTTAAATCTGCAAGAACTCCTGGCTTGTCTTCTACTGTTAATCTTATGTAGTATCTACTTTCTACTTCATTTATATCCATAAGCTCTTTTTTCCATAATTCATTTTTAACAGCTGAACGAGAATTTTCTTTTGATGCTATTTCATCTCTTATTACTGATATTATATCTGCTACAACTGCACTTCCTGTTGGTAAATCTCCTGCTCCTCTTCCATAGAACATTAAATCTCCTACTGCATTTCCCTTTATAAATACTGCATTAAATGAATCATAAACATTTGCAAGAGGATGAGTTTCTGGAATCATAGTTGGATGAACTCTTAATTCAAGCTTTCC
>ONGV01000062.1 GCA_900317445.1 uncultured Eubacteriales bacterium
TGGTTCAAAGGTAACAATAGTAGGAGAAAGTGGTTCATGGTATAAAATTAACTATGGAAACACAACAGGATATGTAAGCAAAGATTATATAAGTTTAGGAGCAACTAGTAGTAAACCTAGCACTGGAAACAATTCCGAAAATTCAAATGTAACTTCTTCAACATATGAAATTGTATATAATGCAATGGTACAACATCTTGGAAGCCCTTATGTTTGGGGAGGAGCAGGAGAATTATTAACAACTAGTTATGTAAGAACTATGATGTCAATTTATCCATCTCAAGCAGCAGCTGGAAGATATGATAGAGCATTACAATATGCAGATCAAGGATATAGAGCATTTGATTGTTCAGGTCTTATGCAATGGGGATATAGACAAGCTGGAATAAATATAGGAAGATCTACTTATGATCAAATATTTAATGGAACAGAAGTGTCTATATATAATGTAAAACCTGGTGATTTATTATTTTATTCTAATTTAGAACATGTTGGTATGTATGTAGGAAATGATATGTGGATAGAAGCACCTAATAGTAGTTCTAATGTAAGAATAGTAAATGTACCTTGGAGTAAAATTGGAAGAGCAAGAAGAATTATTAATTAATAAAAAAATATCTAGATACATTAAAAAGGTATCTAGATATTTTTTTGTAGATATAAAATAATTTATATAAAAATAAAAAAACCGCTGTTATAAGCGATTTTTTTTTATTTTTATCATTATAGGGGGTTACCTATAATTAAAAACATATTTAAGAGGTTTTTCTTACTTCATTTTAATTATATCATAATAAAATAAAAAAATAAAGTCTTTTATAATAAAAATTAAATAAATTTTAAATATTATAAAAATAAAAAGGAAATATAAGTAAAAATCAGAAATTAAGCCACATAATAATAGCATCTTCATTATTATCAGAATAATACCTTTTTCGTTTTCCAGCAGCCTTGAAACCAAGTTTTTCATATAATTTTAAAGCAGCAATATTAGATTCTCTAACTTCTAATGTAATTGAGTTGCACTTTTGAGTCTTACAACCTTCAATTAAGGAAGTCATTAAATATGTACCCACTCCTTGTTCTCTAAAATTTGGATGGATTGCTACATTAGTGATATGTCCTTCATCAACAATAATCCAAACACCAGCAAAGCCTAAAATTTTTTCATTATTATCTTTAACTAAAAAATATTTTGCTAATGGATTTGTAACTTCTTTTAATAAGGATTCTTTGCTCCAAGATTCTTTTAAACTTAAATTACTTATATTTAAAACTTCATCAACATCTTTTTCATTCATAAGATGGATACTAAGATTCATGATTAATTTTCAACCTTCTTTCTAATTCTCTTTCAGCTTGAGGTTTTTTTAAATAAATAGGTGCAGAATTAGAATCATCACAAATTCCATTTCTTAATAAATTTAATCCTAATTCTCCTAAAGATGATGCTCTTATTATATTTAAATGAACAGGTGCAAAATGAGCCTTTGGAAAGTTATCACATATATATTTTTTATGCTTATAAAGACCATCTCCAACAAATATTACTTCTTCATTTTTAGACTTTAGTAAGTTAACAAGCTCATCAATATCTAAAGCTGTATAGTCCATAATTTTTTCTAAGCTGTCATTATTATTTTTATATAAAGCAGTATATACATTTTCTCTTAAAGCATCCATAATAGGACATATAATTCCATTAAAGGATATAAGGTTGTATGCTAATGCATCTAAAGAAGAAATACTTATATAAGGTTTATTATTTCCAAAACTCATACCTTTAACAGTAGCCATACCTATTCTAAGACCTGTAAAGGAGCCTGGTCCTTTAGAAACAACATAACCATCAATATCATCTATTGTAAGATTACATTCTTTAAGAAGATTTTCAATAAGAGTCATAAGTATAACTGAATGTTCTCTCTTATCATTAAGAATATATTCACCTAACAGAACATCATCCTTTAAAATAGCAACAGTTGCAACTTTAGAGGAAGAATCAACACTTAAAACAATCATTTTTCTAGCTCCTTTATATATTCATATCTTTCTCCATAAGGAATAATAGATATTTTTCTATAGTTTTCACCTTTTGATAAATCTTTTGATATATTAATATGAAGATAAGAAGGTGGTAAAATATCTTCAATATAATTGGCCCATTCTATAATTGATACAGCATCTGAAAATATATAATCATCAAAGCCAATGGCATATACTTCATCAGGGTCACCAACTCTATATACATCAAAATGATTTAGTTTTAATCTTCCAGAATCATACTCATTAACTATGGTAAAGGTTGGACTTGTTATAGTATCATTTATACCAAGACCCTTTGCAATTCCTTTTGTAATATGAGTTTTACCAGTTCCAAGGTCTCCAGTTAAACATATTACATCTCCAGGATTTAGTAGTTTCCCTAATTTGTATCCTAAGGAAGTAGTTTCATCTATATTATTTACAATAAAATCCATAAATAAACTCCTTTCTAAATTTTATCTTACTATATTTTATCAAAATGGAATAGAAATAAAAATACTTAATTTAAATAAGAAAAAATATTATTAAAAAAATAAAAAAAAGTTGTTGCAATTTATTTTTATGTATTATATAATAAACCTTGTCGAAGGGGTATGGCTCAATTGGTAGAGTAGTGGTCTCCAAAACCATTGGTTCTGGGTTCGAGTCCTAGTGCCCCTGCCATAA
>ONGV01000193.1 GCA_900317445.1 uncultured Eubacteriales bacterium
AGTAAACTTTTTACTTTTGAAATAAATGTAAGTTTAACTAAGGGATTTACTTTAAAATTTAAAATAACAAACAAAAAAGATGCCCCATCAAACCAAAAATAAGCATCTTTTTGTGAAAATATAAATTCTTTTATCCAATAGCCCAAAACAAAAAACATTCTAGGCAAAGTCTAGTGTTACCAGCACTAGGCTTTTCTTAATATTATTATATCAAAATTAATTAAAAAATAAACATTTTTTATAAAAACTTTTTTATTCCTTTAGTTAGAGCAGAGTAAATATATTATTTTGTACTGACTTGGAGTATGTTGACAGAAGAGCAAAATAATATATTTACTTTGCCTTTTTCAGAAAATTCAAACCAATCTGTTTTACAATAATTAAATAATAATATATAATAAAACAAAAGATAAATGCAAAAAAAGAAGTATTTATTATGAAAGAATTCAACACAACAGGTCTTTGTAATCCTAATAAGCATTATATGGTTGATATAAGCAATAAGCTTGATGACATAAAAAAGTTAGTTGAAAAAGAAAAATACTTTATAATAAACAGACCAAGACAGTATGGAAAGACTACTATATTATTAGCTTTAGAGAATAATTTAAAGGATGAATATTTGGTTATAAGCATAAGTTTTGAGGGTACTGATATAAATAGCTTTTCAACTCCAAAAAATTTTTGTAACTTATTTGTAGAATTAGTTTCAGAAAGCTTAGATTATATAGATGAAAAATTAGGTGGACTATTTGTAAGCTTTAGCAAAGATATTAATAGTTTAACAAACCTATCAAGAGCAATATCAAGATTTATCAAAGAAATAAATAAAGAGGTAATCCTTATAATAGATGAAGTTGATAAAAGTTCAGATAATCAAATGTTTTTATTTGATTACAATAGCAGTATCCTAAGTACTTATATTAATATATTATCAGAATATTAAAAAAATATTTACTAATAACTAGTATTATCATATAATAATGATAATAATTCAAGTCTAGAAACAGATTATTAAAAGTAGAGGTGATATTTAATGAATAAAAAAAGTAATAAAAAAACTATGGTAGGGCTTATAGTTTTAATTATTTTAATTATAATAAGCATCACCTATTCTGATTTTTTGGATAATTTTAAGGAAGGAATGAAGTTTTTAGGAATATCTTTTTTAATATCAGCAGGACTTGTACTATTTTTATTTGGGGTAAAGTATATTGTAAAGATTATGGATAAACTTCTTGGAAAGGGAAGCACATTTAATAAAAGAGTAATGATAGTTTTTTCAGTTCTTATTTTAATGAGTTTAACCTGCGGAGGTTTTTTGTATAATCTTAAGCTTGGAATGTTATTTTTAATAGTGGCAATTTTATTTTCAAGTGTAATTTTAATAAGTATTATTAGTTTAAAAGCTAGAGTGAATATATTTAAGGTAAGAGCTAGATTAGAGAACTTAGATAAAAAAGAGGCTATCAGGATTTTTGGAATGGTATTTGTTTGTATACTTGTAGGAATATCATTAAGTGGAACTTGGGCTTATTTTACTAATGGCAAGGAAATTGCTTTAGATATTGTTCCACTAAAAGTAAATTACTATGGTAAATATGGCAGCTTAAGTGGAAAGCCATCTGAGGGAACTACTGGTGATACTAGTGAATATAATAATAATGTTGTAAATAGTCTTTATGAACCACAGGTAGGAGATGTAGTAATTCATTTTTTAAATGAGTATAATGGAGTGAAAAATTCTCCTTTTCAATCACCATATATATATGTGTGCTATGAGGATTCTTCTGGAAATAAAATAGAACCTGCTGGAGCTTTGAGTGTAGACTATGATGAAAAGGATGAAACTAAAACAGGAAATCAAGGAACAAAGATGGCAAGAGAGGATAATAGATATTGTTGGTATAGCTATATAATAAGAAGTCCTAAATCAAAGGATAATACAGTTTCTTGTATAATAAAATGTCCAACATATGCTTCAGCTAAGTTTAAGATAGAAGAATTAGAGGATGAAAGTTATATTAATGAGTTTATTTATGGAAATGAAAAAAATATAGAAAGAGTAGATAAAACAGAGGATATTAATTTAACCTATTCTGAAGATGAAATTACACATTATTATATAGTATGTAAAAATATAAAGAGCACACAAGCAATATATGATGATTATGGAAGCTATTTTAGAGGTGCTACAGCTATATATGGAATAGAAGTAAGTAATAGTAATTCTTCATATGATAAAATTTTTAAGAAATCAAATTAATTATACATCTTAGCTAATTGTACAACTAAATAATTAATTCTGTGGATAAATATTTTATATGAAAGTAAAAAAGTCAATATATCTAATAAGGGGTGAAAAAAATTGATAAAGAGAAAAAAAGTATTAACTTTATTAAGTTGTATATTAATATCTTCAGTAGCTTTTTCTTCTACACAAGCTTATTTTAATAGTAAATTTAATTTAAATGATATAATGTCTAAAGAAGTAACTAAAGAATTAAGTATAAAAAATGGAGAAATAAATTTAAGTTTTGGAGATAAGCCCTCTAGTTGGAATATTGATGGTAAAGATATAAATGCAGTAAATGATGTGGTTGAAGTTTTAGGAGAAAAAGATAATTCAATAATTGCAGATTATAAATATGTTTATTTAGACAATACAAAAACAAATTTAACTACAAAAATTAATTTAGCAGTTTTATATGGTTTAAATAGTGATTTACCGGCGTATACAAATAAAGTAACCTCAAATAACCCTACAGAACCTTTTGAAGTTATGGTAGGAGATATAGATAATTGTAACTTAACCCAATTAGGAAAGGGATATTATCAAGGGTTTGAGCAAACAGTAAATCCTTTTAGTGGGGAAAAATGTGACCATTCAGCTTCATTTGACATATATCCTTATGATAATAAAGAACTTAAATATAAGGATTATCCAGAAAAGGATAACTTTAAAGCAAGTACAGGTCTTAACAAAATTGATGCTTCAGGAACAGATAGAAAAATGGTGTCAACAGGATTTTATAACACAATAATGGCTGTGTCAAAAGCTGAAGATTCAAAGGATGCATTGAAAGCTTTAACAGATACAAAAAAAGCAAGTTATAATGCTTATAATAGAAAAAAATATTATTTATTAAAATTAGAATCAGATTATAGTGGTGATGGTGTGAATTTATATTCAGGGCATCAATTATGGTGTGATTATTATACTGATAGGTCTATGACAGGAACTTTTGGTAATGATTACACAATAGATAATGATTATATAATAGAAAATAAAAAATGGAAGTATATACAACCAGTTGAAGAGTTGACTTTTAAATATGATAAAATTGAAGATAATGAGGACATAACATCTGCACAAATTTATTTATATATAGATGATATACAAAGTGGACAAGCTTTGAAAACTGTTAGTGATGAATTTTCAGCAGTAAGTCAAAATAAATATAAAATCACATTGTCTGTTAAGGATGGTTCAACATGGAATAATTTTGAAGTGCCAGAATGGGCATCAACAGTTAATGATGTAGTTTTAGATGGACCTTCAGGGTATAGTATGACTTTTAATTTACCAAATCGTTTATTAAATATTATAAAAAAAGCAAGTGGATTAGAAAATGGATTGAAGTTTAAGATAGATGATGAGAGTTTTGGAACAACTGGAGATAGTTATGTAATAGATTTTGCAAAACTTACAGTTAATAAAAATCCTGATTCATTATCAGAAGAAAATGGAGTTAAGGTTACAGGGAAAATTACAAGTAATGGTGAAACTTTAACCAGTAGTGATTTAAAGAAAATGAAAATAACAGGGGCAGATGGAAGAATTGCAACAATAAATTCAGATGGAAGTTATACTCTTATTACATCACCAGGGGTTGTCTCAGTTACAGTTTCAAATGAAAGTGGGAAATATTCTTCACAAACTAAGACATTTAATAAAGTAATTTCAGCAGGTAAAAGTATTTCTTGGGATTTTGATTTAGAGGAACAACCATTAATAATAGATGATTCAGAAAAATTTAATGTTAATTTAAAATTAGAACAATATATAGAGAGTACAAATAGTTGGGAAGAGGTTTCTTTAGAAGATCCTAAAAATGAAGATGGTAAAGAAATAAATAATGCTAAGAGTTTAGTTGTAAATGGAACAGAAGTAACATATGTAAGTAAATTTATTCAGTTAGGTGGAAATAATAAGTATAGAATTTCTTATAATGTAAAAGTAAATTCTCAAAATGAAATTTATCCTAATGCACTAGAAGATTTTTATACACAATTTTGGAGTAAACTTATAGCAAGGTCTACTCAAGAAAATAATCCAGGCTGGAGTGAAGATGGAGGTAGCATTGAAGATTATATTTCTAAATATTATAATCCTTCAATAAATCTAGAAGAACAAAAAGCAAAAATATATAAGGGAACTGTAACAAATGCAGATAATATTCCAGCTGATGGTGCAACAGTGTTATTAAGAGAAAAAAATAGTAAAGCAATTAAGGGAAGTTATGGAATCCAAAAAGGAAGTAGTGACTTTGAAATAAAAGCCTTAGTAACAAAAGGAAAAGAGTATGAATTTGTATTGAAATCATCTATTCATGAAGAAAGTATTATGAAAATAGATGATATTAATAAAACTGATGGATATTCTTTAACTTTAGGAAATGAAAAAACTTCTCAGGTTTATATAGAGCAACCATCAAATACAAGTGGGAATTTAATAAATTTTGATGAAAATTTTAAACTTTATAAAGAAACTAGCGTTCCAGATGCTGAAAATGGAAATGGAATTTCACATTATAATAGTAATTATGACATGCCTTCTAGTGATATGGTAAAGAATTTTTTATCAGAAGGAATTTTAGATACTGATAAGAGGTGGTATAGATGGATTCTTGAAGATAGAAATGAAACAGAAAAGATGGCTTTACAAATTAGAAATGAGACGAATGAAGATGAACCAATGAGTTATACTTTTGATACAAAACCTATGTATTGGTTCACTACAAATAAAATATTTATTTGCACACAATAGCAAGGGATAAGTCCCTAAGTGCCCAAAAATTTCCAGTGGAAAGCTCTTGGAAAAGTATAATATTTTTATAGCATTAGCAAAAGGCTAGTACTTTTTTTTAGGAATTTTTTTGAAAAAGCAACTTTTATAATAATATTTATGATAAAATATAAATGTTTGTATAAATTTAAAAATAATTTATTAAAAGAATCTATTTTAGATCCTATATTTGCTTTTAAATATCTAAAGTTTAGAATTAGCGAAATTTTATAAAAAAATAAAGGTTGAGAAAGGAAAGGTTATGAATTACAGGAAAATAAGCATTATTATTCCATGCTATAATTGTGAAAGTTGGTTAGAAAGAAGTTTAAACTCATTAATTAATCAAACATGTGATGATTTTGAAATCATATTTATAGATGATGGTTCTAAAGATAATAGTTCAGAAACTGCAAAGAAAATCTTATCTAAAAGTAATATACAACATAAGATAATAAAAAAGAAAAATGAGGGAGTAAGTGTTGCAAGAAATATTGGAATAGAAAATTCTAATGGAGAAATTCTTTATTTTTTAGATTCTGATGATTATGTTGAAGATACTCTTTGTGAAACAATAATAAATACAATAGAAAAAAATGATGTTGATATTATGTTTTTTAAATATAAGAGTAAGAAAAAATTTGCAGATTATAATAAATATAATGTTGTTATGGATTCAAAAACAATGTTAGTAGACCTTTTACATTATAAGTTTATGTATCATATTTGTGCATTTGCTGTAAAAAAATCTGTTATTACAAAAAATAATATTAAATTTACAGAAGGAGCAAGGTATGGTGAAGACCATGAATTTATAATTAAAGCTTTATGTAATTCAAGTAAAGGTATTGTTTTAAATAAAGTATTATTTAATTATTGTGAAAGAGATGATTCAGCAGTACAAAAATTTACTTTAGCTAGAATAGACTCTTTAGAAGCAGCTTTAAGAACCAATAACTACATGGAAAAATATTACAACGACAAAGATATGAATAAAGAAATACATATATATGTTGCTACAAAAATTATGTATAATATTGATGAAGTTATTAAGTTTAAGAAAGCTAATAAAATAGAAAAGGATATTGAAGAAAAAATACTTAATATTATTAAAGATAATAGAAGGTATTTAAAGTATTATATTAGGTGTTATAAAAAGCTTGGAATATTAAAAAGTTGTTTAATTATATATATATCACCTAAGCTTTTTGTAAACTATAAAATAAAAACAAATAAATAAAATTAAAGATTATAATTTAAGAATGTAATGGAGAGGGTTAGATGAAAGTAGGAATAATGACTATAACAAATGATAAACCAAACTATGGAAATAGGCTACAAAAT
This sequence comes from uncultured Eubacteriales bacterium, assembly GCA_900317445.1. Lineage (GTDB taxonomy): Bacteria > Bacillota > Clostridia > Clostridiales > Clostridiaceae > Clostridium. Next base: position 6,413 of record ONGV01000193.1, read on the forward strand.
TATGCGGTTCAAAAGGTGTTAGAGTCTATTGGTTGTGAAGCAGAAACAATAAATAATATAAATAAAAGAGTTATTACAAAGCCATATAAAATTTTTATTAAAAATATAATTTCAAGTATTTATTATAATATGAATAGTTTTGAGAAAGGTAAACTTAATACATTTTTAAGAGAAAAGAGATTTAATGATTTTGATAAGAAATATGTTAAGAAAAGTAAATATTCTGTAACAGAAACTAATGTTCCAAAAGATTTACCAGATTTTTATGATTATTTTGTATGTGGAAGTGATCAGGTATGGAATCCATCTTTTTATTTTAATTCTAAACTTGACTTTTTAACTTTTGCTAAAAAAGGTCAAAAAATATCATATTCAGCTAGTTTTGGAATAAGTGAAATTCCAGAAGAAAAAAAAGCTGATTATAAGGAATGGATTAATGGTTTAGATTATATTTCTGTTAGAGAAGAAGCGGGAGCTGATATTGTAAAAGATTTAACAGGTAGAGAAGCAACTGTTTTAGTAGATCCAACATTAATGCTTACTAATAAAGAATGGCGTTCTATAGCTAAAAAACCTAAATTAAATTTAGAGCAAAAATATATTCTTACATATTTCTTAGGACCTGCTTCAGATGAAACAAAGAAAAAGATAGAAGATTTTGCAAAGGAAAAAAATTTAAAAATTATAAATTTATTAGATGAGAAAAATAAATTTATATATTCTGTAGACCCAAGTGAGTTTGTATATCTAATTGATAATTGTGAACTTATGTGTACAGATTCTTTTCATGGATGTGTATTTTCAATAATTTTAAATACTCCTTTTGTGGTTTTTGAAAGAAAAAGTAAGGGAAAATCTATGAATTCAAGAATTGATACATTACTTAAGTTATTTAGTATGCAAGATAGATTAGGAAATAATATTACATCAAATTCTAAAGCATTTGAAATGAATTTTGATAATGTTGAACCTATTTTAGAAAAAGAGAGAAAAAGAGCTAAAGAATTTTTACAAAATGCTATAAAATAAATATTTTATTTTGAAGTAAAGGGGATTTTTATGGTATTTCAGGTAATTATACTATTGATTATGTTTTTAATTATCAGTGGAGTTTCTGGAATTGGCTTTTATATGTTTAAAGATGGGGTTAATTATTTTTCTATAGCTTTTTTAATTTTATCAATAGCTTCTATAATATTTTTAATTATAAAGCTTTTTATTATTGGAAAAAATATGAGACATAGAAAGCTTAATATTGTAGATATGCTTAGGTTTATGATTACTTTTATATTAGTAAGTATTACTATATCAAGTTTTTTATATGATTCTAAGTTTGATATTATGAATTTAGAAATAACCTATATAATTTCAGCAGCAGTTTTAACTATAGTTATTATATGGAGAATTTATGATAGAGTAGCTACAAATAATATGAATAAAAGAAAGAAAACCACCTTTAATACTATAACAATATTGCCAGGAATTATAATGATGAGTATTACTTATCTATCCTTTTTCAAAGGGTTAAAAACTGGATTAATATTTTTAGGAGTATCTTTAATTTTTATGCTTATTTCTATTGCAATAATGATTAATTCATATCCTAAAGGTGTTCTTAAAAATTATAAAAACGATCCTATTAAAAAAACAGGGAATATACTATCTATAATAAATTTTGTTGTAGTAGTAGGAATTATTTTAGCAGCAGGAATCTTTGTTTATAATAGATTTATAAATTTAGAAAATATTGCAGGAAATAAGGTTAGGGTTTCAACTGAAACTTTAGTAAATAATGAAACTTCTAGTGAAAGTAGTGTTAGTGTTTCATCTGATACAGTAAAAGATGAAGAAGAAAATAAAGAGGATATTAAAGAAGATAATAAACAAATCTACCAAGGAACTCTTTATAATTCTTGGAATGATGATAGCAAAATAGAATGTATTGAAGGAAATAGCTTTGATTTTATTAAAGATGGGGTTATGATTAATGATAATCATAAAGTAGTTTTAAATGTAGATTTAAAAAATTCTTATAAAGATAAGCCTGAAGATTTTAGAACAAAGATAATGTATGATAATGGGGAAGTTTTAAATTTATCTTCTTATATAGATAAGTATTTAATTTTTGATATATTTAATGAAAGTGAAGGGGCAGAAGGTTCACCTTTTGTTGCTTTAAGAGATTCAAAGGGAAATCAAATAGCAGGATGGTGTGAAAATTTTACAGCAGATTCTTTTAAGTATGATAATAAAATAGAAAGTGGAAAATGGAAAACTATTTGTGTGGATTTATTAAATCTTCAAAAAAACACAACTAAGGAAAATGGAATATGGAAACCAGAAAATTTTGATTTTAATTCTATAACTTGTATATGGATAGGATATTGGGCAAAGGGGAATATATATATTGACAATATTACTTTTAGTGATGTAATACCATAATAATTAAAGGTGAAACCACAAGGATAATAAGATATTAAATAGCATAAATGTAAGAAATGAAACAAAATTTTCAAAATAAATCCTAAAAAAAAGTCGAAACGTATTCATTCCCATGAAAATATGTGATATAATGGAAACATATTATAAAAGGGGGGAAGGAAAACATGGCGGGAGTTAAGAGTAAAGACTCAAAGAATACAATGGCTATAGTTAAAAATGTTGGTTTTATTGTAATTTGTATAGTTTTAGGCTATGTTTTAATAGGTAATCTTGCAGCGAATAATTCAAC
>ONGV01000084.1 GCA_900317445.1 uncultured Eubacteriales bacterium
AACAGTACCAGAAAATGATGTTTCTAAATATGGAATTGTAGATGGAATTCATATAGAAGATAGAGTATATAAAGTAAAAGACCTTGTAGAAAAACCAAAGGTTGAAGAATCACCAAGTAATGTTGCAATTCTAGGAAGATATATAATAACACCTCAAATATTTGAAATATTAGAGAATACAGCACCAGGAAAAGGAAATGAAATTCAATTAACAGATGCATTAAGAACATTAATAAGCCAAGAAGCTATGTATGCTTATAACTTTGAAGGTAGAAGATATGATGTAGGAGACAAGCTAGGATTTTTACAAGCTACAATAGAATATGCTTTAAAGAAACCAGAATTAAGAGAAGGATTTATTGATTATTTAAATACAAAACCTTGGGAATCAAAATAGAATATAGGTTATAAAAAATATAAGCACAATATAAAAGATTTTTTCAATTATACTGTGCTTATTTTTTATTTTTGTAAGGATAAAAAGTATCCAAGGTATGTCCAAAAAGTAATTGCTATAAAGCTTATTAAATAAATTAAATTACTTTCAAATAAATTCACAAAAACTAATCCAACAACTAGTGAAAGTAGAACTTTTTGAATTAAGGCATTTTTACCCTTTAAAGTATCAATTTTATTAACTAATTTAGAAAATGAAAAGTATAAAATTAGTAAAAATATAATAAATAAAAACACTCCATTTTCTGTGATTAATTGAAGAAATATATTGTGAAGTCTTCCCATTTCTATTCCAGGAAGAACAACATTAGGACGCATTGAGTATACTTTGTCAACTAAAGCATAATTCCCAACTCCAACAAATAAGTTTTTCTTTATTAAAAGCCATGCAGAATACCAAAGTTCTTGTCTCCCTGATAAAAATCCACCTAATTTTTCATGAAATAGAGCAAAGCCTAAAATAGAAAAAACAGCAGGAATAACAATTATAGAAGTTCTAAAAATTTTGTTTTTAAATTTAATAAATAAAAAAACAAAAGGTATAGCTAATAAAAGTAAAATAGCACTTCTTCCCTTTGATACAAATACAGCTATAAGCTGAATTATTGTATTTAGTAAAAAAAAGTATTTAAAAGTTTTCTTCTTACTTTTTAAAAAACAAAAAATAGAAAGAAGAAAGGCTATTCCAGCTGAGATAGCTAAAGAGTTTTTATAAACAAATAATCCCCACACTTTTCCATAAAGAATTTCAAATTCAGTCATTTCACTTGTTCTTTGAGTATATAAAATTACTGAAATTAAAAATGTTATAAACATAAAAACTGAAAATAAAGAAGACATAATATACATTTCTTTTTCAATTTTTTCTTTATTTTTATTTTTATCTATATAAAATACTCCAGTCATAAGTATAAGGTTTATTATCCAAGTTTTTAGATTTGTTGCATTTCTATAAAATATTAAAGTAAGTAAGAGAGTTAAAATTAAAAAGATAAATATTGCAGTTTCAATTTTGTTTGGTTTTCTTTTAAATATTTCATAAATGTGATAAAAAGATAAAGAAATTCCCCATATTAGGGATATTTTTAAAATTATATTTACAATAAATAAATCATTAAATGTAGTAATTAAAAGAAGAGTTGAAAACATATATAATAAGCAGAAATAAAAGTTATTTGAAAAAAATTTTAAAAACTTTTTAGTCATAAAAAAATCTCACTTTCAATATAATAGTAATAAGTCTACAATATTCTGTTATTAGAAAAATAGGTGACAAATGCATCTAATTAATTTCTTTCAACTTAATATTGTAGACTACAAATTTTATCTAGGAATAAATCCTATTTTCTTTTGCATCTTTCTTAACACTTTATTTGCAATATAGTTAGCTTTTTCAGCTCCTTGTTTATAAATGCTTTCTAAATATGTTTTATTTGCAAGAAGTTCTTTAACTTTATCTTGAATAGGAGAAAGTTCACCCACAATAGCTTCTGCTACATCTTGTTTTAATTCAGCATAACCTTTTCCTTCATATGAAGCTACTAAATCTTCAGGATTTACTCCTTTAATAGCTGAAAGAATATTTAAAAGATTTTTAACACCAGGTTGTTCATCAGTATAATTTACAACTCCAAGGCTATCTGTTACTGCACGACTAATTTTCTTTCTTATAACATCAGGTGGGTCCATAATTAAGATAAATGAATTTGGATTATCAGAAGACTTAGACATTTTCTTAGTTGGGTCTTGTAAATCCATTATCTTAGCACCTTCTTTTGGAATATATCCTTCAGGAAGTTTAAAAGTAGGACTGTAAGTATTATTAAATCTAGTTGCAATATCTCTTGCAAATTCTAAATGTTGAGTTTGGTCCTTTCCAACAGGAACTAAATCAGAATTATATAAAAGAATATCAGCTGCCATTAAAACTGGATATGTAAATAAACCAGTACCTATAGAGTTAGAGTTACTTCCATATTTCTTAGATTTATCCTTAAATTGAGTCATTCTACTTAATTCACCCATATAAGAATTACATGTTAATAACCAACAACATTCAGAATGTGCAGGTACATGAGATTGGATAAATATTGTATTCTTTTCAGGAGATATTCCTGAAGCAATATAAATAGATAATAATTCTAATGTTCTTCTTCTTAAATCTGCAGGTTTTTGTGGAACTGTTATTGCATGAAGGTCCACTATGCAGTAATAACAATCATATTCATCTTGAAGCTTAACCCAATTTTTTAAAGCTCCTAAATAATTTCCTAAAGTTAAATCTCCAGATGGTTGAATACCACTGAAAATAATCTTTTTATTTGTATTTTCAAGAGTTTCACTCATTAATAAACACCTCTTTCTAATTTTTTACCTTATTTTCTATTATAAAATTTACAAAATTAACTGTCAAATTTTAAAT
>ONGV01000075.1 GCA_900317445.1 uncultured Eubacteriales bacterium
CAACGTCTTATTCCGGTAATAACTTTAATTAATGGTTTATCTTTAAATTGTATTAATTTGTTTAGATAAATATCTCTTGATTTCATTATATACACCTCAAAAATTATTTATATACTAATAATATATCCATTAAATTTTAAAATATCAACTTATTTTAAAGTTATAACTTATATAAATATAAAAAATATTAAAATTATAATTTATAACTGAAAAACTTTTATTTTATAAGAATTTTTCATAGCATAAAATTAATTTAAAATGTACAATATATTCTTAACAATTAATAAAACTTTATTCTTTACATAGCTTATTATAAAATGTATATTTAAATAAAAAACAACTGAGGTTTTAAGATGAATAAAGATATTAAATGGCTATTTATAGATAAAAAATCAAAATTTTATGAAGAAACTATAGACCTTGTATATGAGGAACTTTTTAAGGATTATAATTATTCAAAAGAAACTATATTAGCAGAAAAACAAAATAATGGCATACATGTAATAGCTGTTTATGATTCGAAGGTGGTTGGTCATGCTAGATTGTTTGTTGAAAATAACATGGGGAAGATATCTCAGGTTGCAGTTGCAAAAGGTTATAGAAATTTAAAAATAGGTTCTGGTGTTATAAATATATTAGTAAAAGAAGCTGAAAAATTAGAAATAGAGTTTGTTGAGTTAAATTCAAGAGAAGATGCTATTGAATTTTATGAGAAACTTGGATTCTCTAGAAATGGAGAATTAAAAAAATCTGTTAAGACAGGACTACCTTTATTAAATATGAGAAAGTATGTGAAAAGTGATATGAAAGAAATAAATTTAAATTGGAGTTTAGATGAAATATATAAATCATTTGATGATGAAGAATTCAAAAATGATATTAATAAATTAGATGAATGTATAAAAGATATAAATTCTTGGGGAGCATCTATTTTAAGAAGGAAGGATTCTCATGTAAAAAAGCTTGAGGAATATATAGAAAAACGTTCTGATTTTGAAGAACTATCTAATAAACTTGAGATTTTTATAAATCTTAGTTTAAGCGTAAATACTAAAAATAAGGAAGCATTAAGATATTCTGATATAATAGAAAAAAAGCTTACAGAAGTTGTTGAGACATTTGCAAAGGTTGAAAAATGGATTAGTTCTATAGAAGACTTAGATTGCATTATAGAAAAATCAAATATTCTTAAAGAGTATAAATTTTTATTTAGTGAAATTGTTGAGAAAGGAAAATACATATTAAGTGAAAAAGAAGAAAATATTATATCCAATATGAAAAATACAGGCTCTAGTGCATGGGAAAAGCTTAAGGACAATTTAGTTTCAAATTTAATGGTGGATATCAATGGAAAAGAAGAACCTCTTACAGTAGTTTTAAATATGGCTTATGATAAAGATGAAAATGTAAGAAAAAGTGCATATGAAGCAGAAATAAAATCATATAAAAAAATTGAAGAGGGAGTAGCAGCGGCTTTAAATGGAATAAAGGGTGAAGTTTTAACAATTTCTAATATAAGAGGATATGAATCTCCTCTTCAAATGACTCTTTTAGATTCTAGAATGGATGAAGAATCTTTAAATGCAATGCTTTCTGCTATGAAGGAAAGTTTACCTGTTTTTAGAAAGTATTTAAGAAGAAAAGGAGAGCTTTTAGGACATAAAAACGGTCTTCCTTTTTATGATTTATACGCTCCTATAGTTGATTGTGACATGAATTTTTCTTATGAAGAAGCAGGAGATTTTGTTGAAAAAAATTTTAGAAGCTTTAGTGAGAGTTTAGGAAATTATGCAAGAAAAGCTATTGATAATAGATGGATAGATGTTATGCCTAAGGAAGGAAAAGTAGGGGGAGCATTTTGTGAAAATATTCATTCTATAGGTGAAAGTAGATTTTTATTAAACTTTGGAGGAAGCTTTAGTGATGTAGTTACTATGGCTCATGAATTAGGTCATGGTTTCCATGGGGAATGTTTAAAAAATGAAAAAATATTAAACTTTGATTATCCAATGCCAATAGCAGAGACAGCCTCAACATTCTGCGAAACAATAATA
>ONGV01000261.1 GCA_900317445.1 uncultured Eubacteriales bacterium
GAATATTATTCTGAAAGAGGACTTTTAGATTTTATAGATTATCTTAATGAAAGTAAAACAGTAATTCATCCAAATCCAATTTTATTTGAAGGAGAAAGAGAAGTTAATGGTCTTCAAATGTATGGAGAGGTATGTATGCAGTTTACCGATTCAACAACAGATTATATAGTAAGTTATGTTAATAACATTCCAACTACAGAAGCTGGAACTCATGAAACTGGCTTTAAAACAGGAATGACAAGAGCCTTTAAAGAGTGGACTAGAAAGCTTGGACTTATAAAAGAAAAGGATAAAGAATTTGAAGGTGATGACTTAAGAGAAGGAATGACTGCAATAGTAAGAATAAAAATTACTAATCCTGTCTTTGAAGGACAAACAAAAACTAAGCTTGGAAACAATGAAGCTTATACAATGATGAATGATTTAGCTTATACAAAACTTAGTGAATGGATAGAAGATAATAAAGAGCTTGCTACTAACATAATAAACAATGCTCTTCAAGCAGCTCAAAGAAGGGAAAAAATTAAAAAGATAAATGAAGCAGAGAAAAAGAAAGTTGGAAAAGGAACTGCACCTTTAGCTGGAAAAGTTGCTGTATGTACAATGAAAGATAATAGTGTTAATGAATTTATAGTAGTTGAAGGAGATTCTGCAGGAGGTTCTGCAAAGCAAGCAAGAGATAGAAGATTCCAAACTATTATGCCATCTAAGGGTAAAATAATGAATACTGAAAAGCAAAAGCTCGAAAATGTACTTGCATCAGAGGAATTAAGATTATTTAATGCAGCTATTGGTACAGGAACATTAGATAATTATAAAGAAGAAAATTTAAAATACAACAAGATTATTATTATGAGTGATGCTGATGTTGATGGATTTCATATTAGAACATTATGGATGACTTATATTTATAGATATATGAGGCCTCTTATTACTAATGGACATTTATATTTAGCACAACCTCCTTTATATAAGGTTTATAAGAAAACAAAAAGTGGAGATGTTTATAAGTATGCCTATTCTGATGAAGAATTAGAAAAGGTAAAAAAAGAGGTTGGAAAAGGTGCACTTATACAAAGATATAAAGGTCTTGGAGAAATGAATCCAGAACAGCTTTGGGATACTACATTAAATCCAGAAACAAGAACTCTTTTTAGAGTTACAATAGAAGATGCAGCAAAGGCAGAAAGAATGGTATCACTTCTTATGGGAGATGTAGTTGAGCCAAGAAAAAATTATATGTATAAGTATGCAGAATTTTAAATAGGAGGAAACTATGGCAAAGAAGATAAATGTAATACCAAAGGATAATAATATAATAGATGTAACTTTAGAAGAGGCAATGCCAGAAAATTATCTTCCTTATGCAGTTGAAGTTGCAAAAGAAAGAGCTCTTCCAGATGTAAGAGATGGTCTAAAGCCTGTTCATAGAAGGATTTTATATGGTGCATATCAATTAAAAGCCTTTCCAGATAGACCATATTATAAATCTGCAAGAATTGTTGGAGATATTTTAGGAAAGTACCATCCTCATGGAGATACCTCTGTTTATGATGCTCTTACCATACTAGCTCAAGATTTTTCTACAAAAGAACCATTAATAGATGGTCATGGAAATTTTGGTTCAATAGATGGTGATAGTGCAGCTGCAATGAGATATACAGAAGCAAGACTTACAAATATTGCAATGGAAATGCTTAGAGATATTGATAAAGATACTGTTGATATGGTACCAAACTATTCAGATAGTGAAATGGAACCAAAGGTTTTGCCAAGTAGATACCCTAATCTTTTAGTAAATGGAACTTTTGGAATAGCTGTAGGTTTAGCTACAAACATTCCACCTCATAATTTAGGAGAAGTAACAGATGGCGTTTTAGCTTACATAGATAATCCAGAAATTACAACAAAGGAATTACTTCAATATATAAAAGGACCAGATCTTCCAACAGGAGGAATTTTAATAGGACAAAATTCTTTATTATCTGCCTATGAAACTGGAGAGGGAAAGGTTACATATAGAGCAAAGGCAGAAATAGAAACCTTAGAAAATGGAAGACTTGGAATAGTTATTACAGAGTTCCCTTTTAGAAGAAATAAAGCAAAGCTTCTTCAAACAATATCTGAAATGACAGGAGATAAAAGACATGCAAAGGCTTTAGAGGCAATTACAGATATAAGAGATGAATCTGATAGAACAGGAATAAGGGCTGTAATAGAGTTTAAGAAATCTGTAGATAAAGAAGGGGTAGATAAGGTTCTTAAATATTTATACAAAAAAACAGACCTTCAATGTAACATAAGCTTTAATATGGTGGCTTTAGCAAATGGAAAGCCAGAAACTATGGGCTTAAAAACTATAATAAAGCATTATGTAAATCATCAAAAGGATATAGTTACAAGAAGAACAGTTAAAGAACTTGAACTTGCAGAAAAAAGATTTCATATAGTTGAAGGTTTTATAAAAGCTATA
>ONGV01000165.1 GCA_900317445.1 uncultured Eubacteriales bacterium
AATAATTATGAAGTTGGAAGATTATATATTTTAGCCACTTCAATAGTTGTGGTAATTTCAGTTGCATTAAGTATTCCTATTTCAGTGTTTACTATGAAGAGTGTTTTTAAAGTAATGATGTCAGGATATACAGGATGGTTTAATTTTTATATAGCCCCTAAAATTTATTTGGAAATGTTCTTAGCAGGAACTTTATCCTATGCAGTTATAGCATTCTTACAGTTATTTAAAATTAAGAAAATTCCATTAGACAAAGCATTAAAGAATATGGAATAATAAAAATTAATTAAATTATCAAAAAAACAGAGTGTTTAACCATTCTGTCTTTTTGACTAAATAAGAATTTATATTATTGTTAAGGCTTAATATGTCCTTTGCTAAAAATACCAATTAAAATTAAAGCTATACCCCAAATTGAAATCATAAAAAATTGAGATAAAGTATTTTTTTCACATCTTATGTTAATAGGATTATTAGGTTGATAGTAGATAATAATACTATCACCAATATTTTTTTTGCTATCATAATACTTTGTATCAATATCTGAATATTCTGTTCCATTTATGTTGTATGTAATTATAAATGAATATTCTGTTACAGTTTTTCTTTTCTTCTTTTTTTTCTCTATTCTTTGTGTTTTGTTTATATTAGTTATAGTTGCAGATGTAGTTTTGGCAGTTTTAAAAAATTCTCTTGAAGAGTGTAAGTTATAAAAACCAATAGCAATAACAAATAGTCCAATTAAAATAAATGAAATTTTATTGATTATTTTCTTTTCTTTATAATTAATTTTAAATCCCCCCTTAATCAGTAATATTATATCAAATAAAAAAAGATATATTAAGGTATTATTGGGAATTTGTATAAATATTACTCTAAAAAGCATTGAAAAGACTTATATTATAGTACACTTCCAAGTCTTTTTATTCCTTCTTCAATAGTAGTATCATCAGAATTAGTATAATTAAGTCTAAATGTATTAGAATTTTCTACATCAACATAGAAAGGATCCCCAGGTACAAAAGCAACCTTCTTTTCCATGGCTTTATTGAAAACATCAAGGCTTGATTCGTTATTAGTTAATGTTGCCCACATAAACATGCCCCCTTCAGGCTTAGTAAAGGAAACATAAGAAGGAAAATATTTTTCCATAGCATTAATCATACAAGTAGCTTGCTCTTTATATAGGGCTTTAATTTTTGCAATATGTTCTTCATAATCATTATTAACTAAATAATCATAAATCATATATTGAGAAAAAATATTAGTATGCAAGTCAGAGGATTGTTTTGCTGTAACTAAATGTTTTCTAAGTTCTTTATTTTTTGTACATAAATAACCAATTCTCATTCCAGGAGTTACTGTTTTAGAAAAAGAACCAAATAGAACTGAGTTTTCTAAATAATCAGCACCTATATAAGGAAGGTTTTCTCCAGAAAATCTTAATTCACCATATGGGTCATCTTCAATTAAAAATGTATTATATTTCTTTAAAATATCTCTCATGGCTTTTCTTTTTTTCATTGAATAGGTTAAACCAGTAGGATTTTGAAAGTTTGGTACTGTATAAAGTATTTTAACATCATTATTTTTCAAAGTATTTTCAAGTTCTTCTAAATTAATTCCATCACTATCAAGAGTTATAGGACAAAATTTAGGTTCATATAATGAAAAACTTTGAATTGCTCCTAAATAACCAGGTTTTTCTATTGCAACCTTATCTCCTTTATTTAAAAGTACCTTTCCCATTAAATCTAATCCTTGTTGAGAACCTGTAGTAATTAATATATCATCAGCATCAACATCTAAATTAAATCTTTTTTTATATCTATCTGCAATATATTGTCTAAGAGGTTTGTAACCCTCTGTAGTAGAGTATTGAAAAACCTTATCCCCATAGTTTTCAATAATTCTAATAGATGATTCTTCTAAAGCTTTCTTTGGAAAAGAAATTGGATTTGGAAGACCTCCTGCAAAAGATATAACATCCTTTTGTTCTGTAACCTTTAAAATTTCTCTTACAAAGGATGGTTTTGTTTTTATAATTCTATCAGAAAATATACTATTCATAATTATTCCTCCGTGTGTAAATTGTTTGGTTTAAAAAAGATTATATCATTGAATATATTACCAAACAATATTATAATTGTATGCAAAACAATTTAATTAAATAGGAGTGATATTATGCCAGTAAATTCTTTTGATGATTATTATATGAGCTGGAAGCCGAATATAAAAAATGCTACTCCCCCCATTTATAAAGCCTTAGCAGAAATTTTAGAAAATGATATAAAGTCAGGTAAACTTAAACCAGGTACTAAGCTTCCACCACAAAGAGAACTAGCAGATTTTTTAGATATTAATTTAAGTACAGTATCAAGAAGTATTAAGCTTG
>ONGV01000337.1 GCA_900317445.1 uncultured Eubacteriales bacterium
AGGGTCTAAAGCATAATCATGTCTATTAGAAGTTCTTGTAAAGTTACCCTCTTTTCCTATAAAAGGTCTTGCAATAACCCTTCCAATCATTTTATCATCAACTAAAAATTCACGAGCCTTTTTACACATATCATAAAGTCTATCTAAAGGAATAACATCTTCATGAGCTGCTATTTGAAAAACACTATCTGCAGAGGTATAAATTATAGGATACTTTGTTTTTATATGCTCTTTACCAAGTTCTTTTATTATATCAGTTCCAGAGGCTACTTTATTTCCAAGAACACCTTCTACATTAGCTCTCTTTTTAAATTCTTCAATTATATCTTCTGGAAAACCATTAGGATAGGTTTTTAAAGGTGTTTTTGTTATCACCCCAGCAATTTCCCAATGTCCTGTTATTGTGTCTTTACCCATAGATTTTTCCATAGCCTTTCCAAAAGAACCTTTAACACACTTTTCTTTTCCAAGAGAATTTACTCCTTCAATATTACCAAGACCTAATTTCTTTAAGTTAGGTAAATTTAAGCCATTGCAAGCTTTAAAGGTATTATCTAAAGTATGACTTCCTTTATCATTAAAAAGTTCTGCATCTGGTAATTCTCCAATTCCTACACTATCTAAAACAATTAAAATTACTCTTTTCATAAAATTTTCTCCTTTCATCTTTTGCATTAAACACTATTTATTATGCCCTTGGATGAGTATTTCTATATATTAAATTAATTTTATCATTATTCATAAGTTCATAATAGGTATCCATATAAGTTAAAACCTGATTTCCTAAAAGTTTTTGAACAGCCCTTACATTAGCACCATTTTGAAGCATATGAACAGCAAAAGAATGTCTAAAGGTATTTAAATTTACATCTACACTAACCTTTGCCTTTTGAGAATATTCCTTTACAATTCTCCATATTCCCTGTCTTGTAAGCTTTTTACCATTTAAATTAACAAATAAATTTTCAACTCCTACCTGAGCTATAGTGCTTCTTATTTTTAAATACTCCTCTACTGCATTAAGAGCACTTCTTCCAATTGGTATAAGCCTTTCATAATGTTTATTATCAACACATTTAACAAAGGATAAATCAAGATTTACATCACTTACCTTAATAGCTATAAGCTCAGATACCTTCATTCCTGTTGCATACATCATTTCTAAAAGAGCACAATCTCTTATTCCCTTAGGACCATTTTTATCTACTGTTTTTATTATTTTGTCTACCTCTTCAATAGTAAGTATTTGAGGAAGCTTTTTTGCATTTTTACTACCTTTAAAAGATATTTTAGGAACATCTTTTATAAGATTACTTTCTTTTAAAAAGCTATAAAAACTCCTTATACTTATTACTATTCTATTAATTGAACGTTCAGACTTTTTATCATCTAATAAATGCTGAATATAAGACATTACAGCTAGGTTATCTTCACTATAAATGTTAAGTTTATTTTTTTCAACAAATTTAATAAATAAATTTACATCTGTTATATAAGCATATATTGTATTTTCGCTTTTTTCACTTTCTAATAAATAATTTTTATAACCATTTAAAATTTCTTTCATATAAATCTCCTACTTAATTATTTATAAAATTTAGTAACTACAAACCTTATTAAATTTGGTGAAATATAAGTTTCTACAATAGAACCTATTCCAAAAAGAATAAAAAGTAATACTATAACTATAACATGATTTTTAATATTAAATTTAAAATTCCAGGCTTTTTTTGAAAACCTACTTTTAAAGTGCTCTATAGAAAAGGATAAAGAAATAATACTTAAAATTATAAATGCAGGAATATAAATTAGATTTTGAGGAATAATAGAAATAAATGCAATCATAAATCCTGAATTACTATAGGTAGTTATTAAAAAAGCAAATGTATATCCTATACTAAACCCCTTTATTAAATCTATTATTAAAACTATTGGAGCACCCAAAAATAAAAAGCTCATTAAAAATATAGGAACTATAAGAAGAAGGTTCTTTTTAAGTACATTAAAAAACAAACTTCCATAATTAGTATTACTTTCTAATAAACTATTTATATAAGAAGTAAAATAATTAGATAAATTTGTTTTATCTACTTCATTCATATATTTTACTGTATATACTCCAAGAACAATTCCTACACAGAAAAATAATAGAATAAATAAATAGTAAAGCTTATTTTTCCTAAAGGCTTCATTCATTTTCTTTAATAAATCCTTCATCCTTTCCTCCTCTTTATAGTGTAATCTGTTTTATACTATGAAGAGGCTTTAAACTTTATGCAAAAATTATAACTTTCCATTTATCTAGAACTTGTCTATGAAAAAGCAAAAATTTGTAATATACTTTACATAATGTTTATTATGATAATTATGTAAAGTAAAAAAACTTAAGGTTCATTATTTTATAAAGCACTAGCTTAAAGCCTACAAACTAAAATAGCTAAATAATATAATGAACCTAAAACTTTTTTATAGAGCTAACTTTTTATCTATATAATCATTAGCTACTTTTTTAATGTTTTCCATCTTTTCCTTTGTATCTAGATTTTTATAATCTATTCTATCAATTACTATATTTATGTAATTATTATCCTTTAAAAATTTTAACCCAGAAGAAAAATTAAAATCAAATATAAAAGCAATATAAGATATCCACATATCCATATGAGTTTTTCTATCTGCTCTTAATATCATTCTATGATTAATAAAATCATCATAAATATTATCACTTATACTCTCTAGCTTAAATTCTTCTTCACTTATATCAAAAAGAGTATCAATTTTTTCAGTTTCTTTAACCCTAAAGTTATCCATTTTATCTCCATCTCTTATTATCTTTGAAAACAATAATTCTCTTTCTGACAAGTTTTCCTCTATTTTATATTTATTATGGTTTCTTATAGCTTTTTCTATTATATTATCATAAGTTTTTTCTTGCAGGAAATTTCTTATAAGATTATCCTTAAATAAAATATCTGCCCCATACTCTGCATGGTCTATTGTACTATTGTCATCAAAGCTATTAAAATTTTTAAGTTGCTTAAAACGACCTATATCATGTAAAAGACCTATAAGCTTTGCAAGATTAGTGTCTTCTTTACTAAGTTTTAAGTCTTTGGCAATATATTCACATGCATCAACTACTTTATAAGTATGTTCTATCTTTAACCTTATTTTAGGGTCATTTACATC
>ONGV01000022.1 GCA_900317445.1 uncultured Eubacteriales bacterium
AAGCTGCAATAAGAAATATTAGTATTATTTTTATAATCAAATTTACCACTTCCTTATTAAGTGATTTTTATATTATCATAGAACCTACTTGATATACAAGAGTTGAAACTAGCCAAGCTACTAAAAGTTGAAATACTATTGTAAAGCCTGTCCATTTCCAAGAATTAGTTTCCTTTTTTATTGTAGCAATGGTTGCTGCACAAGGTACATATAATAAACAAAATACCATAAGTGAATAAGCATTTAATGCTTTAAAACCAGTTGCACCTAAAAGTCCTGCCATAGTTTCCATTCCTATTTTAGAACTTACATTAGAAATTCCATAAAGAATTCCCATACTTGAAACTACTACTTCCTTAGCTGCTACTCCTGCAATTAGGGCAACTACTATTTGCCAATGATTAAGTCCTGCTGGTTTTAATATTGGTGCTACCACCTTTCCAATATAAGAACCAAAACTCTTTGACATATCCTCTACCATTCCATTTGGTCCAAAGTTTAATACAACCCATATTACAATTGATGCTACAAAAATTGTTGTTCCTGCCTTTGATAAGTAATCTTTAACCTTTTCCCATACATATATAAATATTGTTCTTCCATTTGGAGATTTATATTCTGGAAGCTCTATAAGAAGAGTATTAATTTCTTTATTATTTTTCTTATCAATTAAATTTACAATTAATGCTACAACTATTGCAACTACAAGTCCAATTACATACATTGAATATGCAACTATCATTGCATTTTTTTCAAAAAACATTTCTGAAAATAAAACATAAATAGGAAGTCTTGCACTACAGGACATAAATGGAGTTACTAAAATAGTTTTTAATCTATCTCTTGGATTTTCAAGGGCTCTTGAAGCCATAACTGCTGGCACTGTACATCCAAAACCTAAAAGCATTGGAATAAAAGCTCTTCCAGATAATCCTATTTTACCCATAAGTCCATCCATAACATAAGCAACTCTTGACATATATCCACTATCTTCTAATATTGCAAGAGCTAAAAATAAAATAAATATATTAGGTAAGAAAGTTAAAATTCCTCCAACTCCTGCTATAATTCCATCAACTATTAAAGAAGTTAATATGTCTCCTGCTCCAACATTTTGTAAAAAGTTAAAAGCTAAATTACTAAACCAATCAAGACCTTGTTCAAATACTCCCTTAAGGGCATCTCCTATTGTAAAGGTACAGAAAAATACAAATGCCATAATTCCAAGGAAAATAGGAATTCCCCATATTCTATGAGTTAAAACCTTATCTATCTTATCTGTTTTTTCTGCTTTTTTAGCCTTATTCATAAGACATTCATTTATTACTTCTTCAATAAAGTCATATTTTTCATTTATAATATCCTCTTCATAACTTCTAGTAATAACATCTTTTATATCTATTGGATATTTTTTTATAATCTCCTCATCCATTTCAAGAATTTTTATAGCATGCCATCTTACATTTACTATATCTTTATATTTTTTATTAAGTCTTTCAGATATTATATCAATTTTATCTTCAATTTCATCACTATATACAACTGCATATTCTTTATGGTGATTATGTATATGCTTACTTTCTTTAGCCTTTTCATCATGATGATGTTCAAGCTCTCCTTCTAAAGGCTTTCCTGCATGATGAGATACTGCATGCATAAGAACTTCAAGACCTGTCTTTTTTCTTGCAGATACAGGAATAACTGGTATTCCAAGCATTTCAGGAAGTCTGTGCATATCAATTTCCATTCCACGCTCTTCCACAATATCCATCATATTAAGAGCTAATATAACCGGTTTTCCAAGCTCTATTAACTGAAGGGTAAGATATAAATTTCTCTCTAAAGAAGAAGCATCTGCTACATCTACAATTACATCAACTTCATCCTCTAAAATATATTGTCTAGAAAGCTTTTCTTCCATAGTATAAGAAGTTAGACTATAAATTCCTGGAAGGTCAACTAATCTAAATTGATGATTATGAAATTTAAAAGCTCCTTCTTTTTTTTCTACAGTAACTCCAGGCCAGTTAGCAACCTTTAATTTTGCACCAGTATATGCATTAAAAAGAGTTGTCTTTCCGCAATTAGGGTTACCTATAAAAGCTACATTAACCACATCTTTCATTTACTTTTCCTCCAATACTTCTATTCCCTTTGCAATTTTCTTTCCTATAGCAAATCTTGTACCTCTTACTTTAAATATAAGAGAGCCACTTTTTTTATTATTTAAAACCTCTATGTTTGTTCCTTTTGTAAGACCAAGCATCTGTAGTCTTCTCTTTACAACAGGTTCTAAATTTATTTCTTTTATTTTATATTCTTTACCTATTGCTCCATTTAATAAAACCATTATTACCTACTCCCATTTAAGAATTTTATTTTCCTAATTCACTTTATCATTAATGATATTTATTGTCAATAATATTGATAATTATTTGCAAATATTATTAAAGACTTCTATTTATTTTTCTTAACAACTTCTTTGTATTTTAT
>ONGV01000212.1 GCA_900317445.1 uncultured Eubacteriales bacterium
ATGGCAATATCAGGAGCAGCAAGCAAGGTAGCAAAGAAGTTCCAAAATAGCAAAATAAATCAGAAGCTTACTAAAAAATTAGATGATATAACATCAAGCCTAAAATCTAAAACAAAGAATATAACAACAAATATAGCTAAAAAGCCAAAAGAAGCAACACAAAAAGCAGTAAATACAGTATCAGATAAAGCAAAAACTATAGCAAATAAAACATTAAAAGGTTCAAACTTACTTAAAAAAGGTATAAAAAATTATTTTTCAAGTAAAAAGAAAGGTGCAGTAAGATTAGATGTATTATTGCCAACAAATTTATTTGGAAAAGAAACAAAAGACAATATAGAAGAAATAACAACTAATATAAAGAAATATAAAGTTGTAGAATTTACTGGTAGTGTGAAAGTAGGTGGGGAGATAAAAGATGTTAGTAAAAGAGTTTATCAAAGTGAAGATATTGATTGGTTTTTTAAAGGAGATGATGGATTAACAAATCTAGAACGTGCTAAATTAGGTAATTCACCAATAGATTCAAGTGGAAGAAAATTTGAATTGCATCACTTATTACAAATAGAATCAGGTCCTATGATTGAATTATCATATAGTAAACATCAAGAAACATATTATAATATATTACATGGATTGAATATCAAGAGTGAATATCCTAAGTTAGTCAAATTGGGAAAATTAGGGGGTTCAATTAACAAAACATTAGATGAAATTAAGAAAATCAGAAAAATCAGAAGTATTGCTAAAAGAGTAAGTTTTAGAAGTGATGAGAAGTTAAATAAACAATATAATAATTTTAGAATAGCATATTGGAAATGGAGAGCAAATCAAATAGAAAAAAATTAAAAGAGTGTTAGGAGAAGATTATGGAATATAAAGATGAAATAATAAAAATTATTAAGGAAAAAGAAAGTTATTCAAAATATAGCATAGGGGTTAGTGATGATAAAATTGTTCAAATTGAAGAAATTTTAAAAGTGAAATTACCAGAAAGTTACAAATGGTTTCTTAAGAATTATGGTCAAATACTAATCATGGGAGTTGAAATCTATGGAGTATTAGAAAATAAAATATTATCTTGTGTAAAAGTTACTGAAGATTATAGAAAATTTGGATTACCAAATAAATTTGTTGTAGTTGAAAATTGTGATGAATGGGTATATTGTATAGATACATCCAATATTGAATATGGAGAATGTCGTGTTGTAGATTGGGATAGAATTGATGGCATAGGCATTGAGGAATATGAAAGTTTTTTAGAATTTTTTTATGAGAGACTTGTAACTGCTATGGAAAATTGGGAGTAATAGCAAATGATAGAAGAAAGCTATCTTGTTATGATCTTAAGTTCAAAAAAATATCAATAACAAACTTTGAGAAGAAAGAATATTAAATTAAAAATTTAATAAAATCTTTATAGCACTAGTGAGAAATCTAGTGCTATTTTCAGTTAGTTTAGTATAGGCAAATTCTTATGAGTGAAAATTTTTTATAATGGAGAATGGTCAAAATCAACAGATACTTTAGGAAATTCAATTACTTATAAATATGATGGAAATAAGAGAGAAATTGAAAAAACAGATTCAGTAGGAACTGTTGTAAAGACAAGCTATGATTACTTAGGAAATGTATCAAGTTTAACAGATGGAAATGGCAATGTAACAGAATATACTTATGATTATTTAAATCGCCTTATAAATGTTAAAAAGATAAATAATGGAATAGAAGAAAATACAAAATATACTTATGACTTAAATGGAAATATGCTTACACAAACAACAGGAAAAGTTGTAGTAAGCTATGAGTATAATGTAGGAAATAAAGTATCTAAAAAGATTTCATCAATAGGAACTGAAATCTATAAATATAATGGCGATGGAACTATAGAAACAAAAACAGATAAGAATGGAGTATCAACAAACTATATCTATGATATTCATGGAAGAGTAACAGAAGAAAAAGTAGGAAGTATAACAATAAAATATACCTATGATAAAAATAATAATATACTTACATTAACAGATAGTACAGGAACTACAACAAGAACTTATGATGAGTTAAACTCAGTAACATCAAAAACAGTTCCAAAGATAGGAAAAATAATATATAAATATGATGTTACAGAAGGAATAACAAACCTTCCAAAAGGGGCATATGCTGAGGTAACTGTAGATAAGGATAATAAAGAAGTTATAAAGATATATGACAAGGCAAAAAGGCTTATAGAAGTAAGGGAAGGAAATAATGTAACAAAGTATAGCTATTATGATAATGGAAATCTTAAAAAGGTAGCTCTTCCAAATGGATATACAGAAGAGTATACTTACAATAAAGATAATACATTACAAATGCTAACAAACAAAAACTCTTCAGGAGTAGTAGTTGAAAAGTATATTTATGCATATGATAAAGCTAAAAATATAATAAGCAAGGAAGATAAAAAAGGAACAACATCATATAAATATGATTCCTTAAACAGATTAACTAAGGTAACAGAACCTAGTGGAAAAATTATAGAATATACTTATGATAAAGAAGGAAATAGATATACTGAAACCGAAACTGTAGGAACTACAAAAACTAAGAGTATATATAGCTATGATAGTTCAAATAGACTTACAGGAATAAATCAAACAATAAATGGAGTATTATCAAATACAACAGCATATACCTATGATAAAAATGGAAATACATTAAGCAAAACAGTAACTTCAAGCTCAACAGGAGCAAAGGAAACAACAAAATATAGCTATGATGTATTAAATCAATTAACTAAAGTAACAACATCAAAAGGAACAATAAGTTATGCCTATAATGGAGAAGGTTATAGAATATATAAAAAGTTCTATGATGGAACAGAAACAAGATATCTTTATGAAGGAGATAAGGTATCAGCAGAATTTAATATAGACAGAAATAATGCAAATAACAGCATAGAAAAAGCAAAAAATATATATGGAATAAATCTTATATCTAGAAAAACATCAAATGAAGATTTATACTATTTATATAATGGACATGCAGATGTAACAATGCTTGTAAATAAAGCTGGAGATATTAAAGCAACATATTATTATGATGCATTTGGAGAAGTGCTAGAAAGCACAGGAAATGTAGAAAATAGTATAAGATATGCAGGATATCAGTATGATGAAGAAACAGGACTTTATTACCTAAATGCGAGAATGTATGACCCAGAAACATCAAGATTTCTTCAAGAAGATACTTATACAGGAGATAAAAAAGATCCATTAAGCTTAAATTTATATACTTACTGTCATAACAATCCATTAATATATGATGACCCAACAGGACATTTTGCACATATTTTATTAGGTGGATTAGTTGGAGGAGTATTAAGTGTAGCAGCAACAGGAATAACAAACTTAGTTACAACAGGAAAGCTAGGAAGTGCAAAACAATATGTAGGAGCCTTTGCATCAGGATTTGTAGA
>ONGV01000132.1 GCA_900317445.1 uncultured Eubacteriales bacterium
CCCCATTTTTAATTTAATTATTATCTATATTCTGGTTCTATTAAACCATAATTACCATCTTTTCTCTTATAAACTACATTTACCTTGCTTGTTTTCCAATCTTGATATACAAAGAAATTGTGTCCTAATAACTCCATTTGTAATATTGCTTCTTCAGATGACATTGGCTTAACATCAAAGCTCTTAGTTTTTACTACTTTAGAATCTTCCTCATCCTCTTCTTCATTTATATCTATTGAATTAAAATCAGGATATCTTAAAGATCCTGTTGAATTTCTTCTTGAAAGTTTAGTTTTTTGTTTTCTAATTTGTCTTTCTAATTTTTCTTCTACTAAGTCAATTGACTTATATAAATCCTCAGTTCCTTCTTCTCCTCTTAAAATTACTCCATTAAAAGGTATAGTAACTTCGATTATTTGTCTATTTTTTTGAACACTTAAAGTTGCCTTTGCTTCTACATTAGGATCAAAATACTTGTCCAATTTAGAAATTTTCTTTTCAACCATATCTTTTATTGCAGGTGTTAACTCTATGTTTTTAGCTATTACTGTCACTTTCATAATTTCAGCCCCTCTCTACACGTTCTAAAATACTTAGAAGTTTTCTTAATTTCTTCCTTGTATTGACTATATTTTACCTTTTATGATTATAAATATCAATATCTTTATTCAGAATTTACAGAATATTATGTATTGATTGCTTTCTAAATCTCTCTTCTTCTTTGATTTTCACAGTTTTTAATAAAAATTAAAAAAACTATCCCTTAATAGAGATAGTTTTTAACTTAATTTATTTTCTTTTAACATAAGTAAGTTAGCTGACCTGGTCTTTGACCCCACACTCGCCTGCTGGAACTTTTGCTACCCGGACTTAACCTCTCACTACTAATACTCTCAACTTTACGCTGGCAGGACTTACTTCTATACCGCACCATGCTCCCTAAAACTTTGTTTAGATTACGTGGATCGCTTTGCCTGCGACTAGCATCGACTTTCAACCACAGACCTAACTTACATTTATATTATATATAAGATTTTGCTAGTGTCAATATTTTTATTTCAGTTGCCCCATATTTTTTCAAAACTTTTACTCCCTCTTTAAGTGTAGCTCCTGTTGTAATTACATCATCTAATAATATAAACTTTTTTCCTTTTACATCTTTTTCATCTATAATTCCAAAAGCATCTTTTAAATTTTCTATTCTTTCTTCTCTTTTTAAAGTCTTTTGAACTTTTGTTTCTCTTATTTTTTTAAGAGTATTAATAGTTTTTATACCTGTATTTATACTTAACTCATTTGCAATATACTCACATTGATTAAATCCTCTTTCTTTTAATCTTTTTTTATCTATGGGTATATAGGTAAGATAATATTCATCTTTATACTTTTTTATTTTTTCTTCAAGAAAACTTACTAAAATTTCTCCTGCTTGAAAATCTTTTTTATATTTTAATAAAAGTATTAATTCTTTTAAGGCTCCTTTATAATAGCCTACACATAATTCATCTTTATCACAAAATGTAATACTTTTTAAACATTTATAGCATAAACCTTCTATATTTTCATATCCACATACTAAGCATTTATTTTTAGATGGATATAACACTGTTAATATACTTTTCCATAAAATTTTTATAATTCTAAATAATTGCTCTCCCATATTTTTATATTAAAGTTTCTAGCAATTTCTTTGGCTTCGTCCATATCATATGATACTTCATTACCAACTAAAAGAACCTCTGGGAACTTTAAATTCATTTTAAATATTTCCCCACATATATAAATAAATTGTCTGTAATTATAATTCTTATTATTTGCAAAAAGTACTATAGCTCCACCTATTGCTAAATCTTTAAAAGTTTCCTCCATACGATCTGTTATTATAATCATTGCCTTATTACTTAAATTTAATACATCTTTTAAAGTTTTTGTTGTATCAAATTTAGGAAGAGCTGTTACCTTTACTCCATGTAATTTTAATTTATTTGCATAATACTCACATACTACTCCAAGAGATTCTTCATCTGGAACATACATTACTATTTTTTGCTCATTATCTATAAACCATTTTAAATAATCATATAAAATATAAGGAATATCCTTAGTTAAATCTATTCTAGTTGTCATTAATCTTGGTTCTACAAAGGGACCTGTACTAAACATAGAAGGTAACTCAAAATACTCTCCTGTTGGTATTATTGTTTCTATACTATATATTATAGCTCTTTCTACTCTATTAGCTATAGAATCATATTTTCTTCTTATTTCCTCTTTATTTAAAGTAGAAAATACTGAAATATCATCAATTATAGCTAGGTCATACATTTCTGATACATTATCACAATCATTATAATTTATAAAATTTATATCTGAATCTTCTTTTTTATATCCATAGGTTAAATCTTTTTTTCCCAATTTAAGCCTTTTTATTAATTTTGTATTTTCTCCTTCTCCATTCCATAAATATAACACTTTTTTTCCTGAATTAATAACTTCTAAAATTATATTTTCAAAAATCAATGTACTATTATATGGTATTGTGCTTATTGTTAAAGCTTTACTTTTTCTTTTATACCAATTTTCAATTTTACTTATAGCAATATTAAGCTCTTGTTTTAGTAACTTTCTTTTATTCAAATTTCTTCCCTTCCCTCTAATTTAATTCACTATTAGATAATACTTGTTTTATTTTATATTCTAATGAAGAATATCTTTCCATACTGCTTTTATTATCAACCATATATTTTAATGCTCCAGGATATCCTACAACCACCACAAGTTCTTTAGCCCTTGTTATTCCTGTATATAAAAGATTTCTGTTCATAAGAAATGGTGCTCCAGTAAAGGCTGGAATTATTACAACTTTAAATTCACTTCCTTGACTTTTGTGTATTGTAATAGCATAAGCAAGTTCTAATTCTTCTATACTATCAGAATCATAAATAACTTTACGTTCATCATCAAAAATAACAGTTATTAGCTTTTCTTCTTCATC
>ONGV01000080.1 GCA_900317445.1 uncultured Eubacteriales bacterium
GGCTTTATATAAATGCTTTAACTTGTAATATGAATTTTACTGAATCTAAAAAGGATGAAGAGTATAGAAAATATTTAATGGATTTAAGCTATGAAAAAGGAAATGAATATGTTCATGAAATGCTTAAAAGTATTGACCCTATAAGCTATAAGGAAATTCATCCTAATAATAGAAAAAGGGTTATTCGTGCCCTTGAAGTTTATAAAACAACAGGAAAAGCTTTTAGTGAATATAATGCAGGAGAAAACTTTTATAAAAGTCCATATGATATACACTATTTTGTTCTTAATATGAATAGAGATAAGCTTTATGAAAGAATAAATTTAAGAGTAGATATTATGATGGAAAAAGGACTTTTAGATGAATGTATAAAACTTAAAGAAATGGGGTATAATTCTTTAATGCAGTCTATGCAAGGAATAGGATATAAAGAAATTTTATATTACTTAGAGGGAAACATCTCTTTAGAAGAAGCTGTAGATATGATAAAACAAGGTTCTAGAAATTATGCAAAACGTCAACTTACTTGGTTTAGAAGGGACCCTAGAGTTAAATTTTTAGATAAAGATTCTCTTAGCTATGATGAAATACTTGATTATATAATTGAAGATTTTAATAATTAGTTGTTACATTGTGGGGTGATAAAATAATGGGAAATATAGGCTTTATTTTTATACAAGGCATTTTAGGAGCTTTTGCTGGATATATTACAAATACCTATGCTGTTAATATGCTTTTTAAAGAATATACTCCTTTAAAATTAGGAGGAGTAGTTAAGAAAAATAAAGAAAAGTTTGTAGATGAAATTAGTTCTTTAGTAGAGGAACACATAATAAATGGAAATACATTAAAAGATAGAATTGCATCAGAAGAATTTAAAGAAGCATTAGATAAAGCAAGCTTTGATTTTTTCAGTAAATATCTTATAGAAAGTATTAAAAGTAAAAAACTTAAAGAAATTCCAGGGTATAATGAAACAATAAATTATATAGAAAACTATATTAACTCTAACTTCAAGAAAGTTTTTTCAAACATTTGTGATAATGCTTTAGAAAACTTTAACTTAGAAGATATTTTAAAAAAAGAATATATAGATGAATTAAGTGGCAATATATATGATATCCTTTTAAATGAAGCTGAAAATAATAAAGAATTTGAAGAGATAATAAAGGATATTTATTATGAAAATTCCTCTCTATGTTTAAATGATATTTTAAGTGAAAATACTAAAAGCTTTATAAAAGATAAGCTTAAAGAAATTACAAAAGATTGCATATATTCTATAATAAATGATTCTGATAAGTTTAGAGAGGTATTAGATAAACTTTACAATTACCTTGATATTGATGATGTTATAGATAAACTTCAAAAAAACTTCAAAGAAAAAACTTTTTCTCAAATACTTAATGAAGAAGATATAAATACTTTAAGCAATAATTTATATGAGTATTTCAATACATATTTAAACAGTGGTAATGGAGACTTACTCTTTTCTAATGTATTAAATAAAATATTAGAAATTTTAAAAGAGGTAGATTCTACTTTATATAATACCTTAAATAAAAATAATTTTAAGGAATTTGAAGATAAAGAAGCCTTTACTTTATATGATATTATTCCAAAAAAATTTGAAAAAAATCTATTTGATTTTATAAATAAAAACTTAAATGAATTTCTTCCATATATAGCAGAATGGATTAGAATAAATGAAGAAAATTTCAATGAATTAATAGAAGAATCCATAGATGAAGGAATTGGTGACCTTGATGAAGGTTTAAGAAAGAAAATAATAGAATTAGTAAGAAAAACATTTTTAAGTGATGTGGCTTCCTCTTCTGATATAATAGGAAAAATATTAAATTATATGAATGATGAAGAAACCAAGGAAGATGTTTCTAAAGAACTTACAGAAAAGATTATAGCTTTTCTTAAAGAAACAACAATAAAAGATTTAATAAAAAAGATTGAAAGTTCAAATGTACTAAATAGCAATATAATGATAGAAATAAGCAATCTTTTAAAAGATTCCTTCTCTAAAAATGGAAAAGAACTTATAAATAAGATTTTAATAAAGCTTTCTTTAAAAAAGATAGGAACATTTTTAAAAGTTGATTTAAAAGAATTGTTTAATGAAAAAGGTAAAAATAAAATTTATGAATATATTATTCAAAATAAAGCTTTATTAAGAGAAAAAATAGAAATAATTTTCCTAAGATTTATAGATGATAAATATAGTGAAGTTTTAAAATTAAAGCTAAAAAGAATTCTTAAAGAAGATAGAGCAGAAAAACTTTCTAAGGAACTTCCTTCTATAGGAATAAGTTATTTAAAAAATAATAAATCATTACTAAATAGTCATTTAAATCATATGCTTAAAGAAAAATTTTATTCTTTAGATTTAAAAGAACTTTACAAAAATAATGAAGAAGTGTTAAATAATTTTATTTCTAATGCTTTAATAGAAGGCTTTAATAAGGTGTTAAAAGATTATGAAAGTGATGAAATAACCAATCTTATTTCAAAAGTTCCTAAAAAAGAAACAATTTCTTTTGTATCAGAAAAAGGTCATGATTATTTAAAAGAAAATGCAGAAAATTTATTAAAAGGAAAGGTTAAAAGAGTAATATATGATAATCTTATAAGACAAAATGAAGATGAAATATGTGATTTAGCTCAAAGATTTATGGGAAATCAACTTAAGCCTATATCTATATTTGGAGGAGCATTAGGTCTTTCTGTTGGAATTATTTTTGGAGGACTTACAGTAAATGCTTCTTTAAGTTTCCCTATAAAAACTATATCTTCTTGTATAGTTATGGCTCTTATAGGAGTTTTAACTAATGTAATAGCTATAGGAATGTTATTTAAGCCTTATACTCAAAATAGGGTTTTAGCTAAAATTCCTCTTCTAAAACATTTTTCATTAGGTTATATTCCAGCTCATAAAGAAAATTTATCAAATGGTGTAGGTAATGTTATAGATAAGGAACTTTTAAATGGAGAATCATTAAAAGAACTATTTAAAAGCAAAAAGGTTTTAGGAGTAACTTATCTTTCAAATTATATAAAAACTGATAATTATAAAATAATTTTTAGTTTTATAAATAAAAAAAGCAATGATATTATAAGTCATATATATAATTTCTTTAAAAATATGTTTACTAAAGAAAAGACAATGTTAAAATATATTTCAAATACAAAAATAGGAATATTTTTAAAGAAATCTTATTTTAATAAAGTAATAGAAAAAGTGAAAGACTTTGATTATACTACTTTAGTTTCTAAAAAGTTAGAAAAGTTTAAAAATGATAAAAAGAATATAAAAAATATATTATCAGAAGAAAAGCTTGAAGAGCTTGAATGTAAAATTGATGAAGAAATACTTTTAGTTTTAAAAGAGAACTATTCAAAAGTTTTCAAAGAAGAATTTATAAAGAACATAATATTTAGAAATGAAGATTTATATAATGAGATTATAAATAAATCCTTAAGCAGTATGCTAAGCTATGATACAATTAATGATATAAAAGAAATAAGTGAAAAATATATTAAAAAGTTTATATTCTCAGATTTAAGAGGCTATACAAAAGCTGGAATAACTAATTTTCTTTCAAGTGAAATAGATGGTGAAAAAACTATTGGAAATGTATTTAATGGAACAATAAAAAATGTTATAGATAATAATTTTTATAAAATAGGAAACTTTGTAGTTCTTCAGTTAGTAAAGCTCATGAAGGATAAAAAGGACATTATAAAAAGTCTTGTTAAAGAGAAGATTATGAACAATCTTAATTTTGTTGAAAAGATATTCTACAAAGCTATGAAAGGAGAGTATGTTGTAGAAAATTGTATAGATGTTCTTATTGATAAAAAAATAAAAGGCTTTATAAATGACAGAGTTCTTGAAATATCAGGAGTATTAAATACTGGATTAAACAATGTTATATATCCAAAACAAATAAAAACACTACAACTAAAAGCATCAGAAATAAATACTGATAAATTAATAGATGGTGTATTTAATGTTTTAGAAAGCACAAATAAACTAAAAGAAGATATAGATTATATTATAAATCTATCCTTAGATAAAGCAGTAAATATAAAATTTAATACAATTTTATGTAAAGTTAACTTAGATAGCTTAGAGAAGATATATAATAAGTTTAATGGGGATATAGTTATTTTATTAAATGAGCTAAATACAAACTTTGATAAAAATATAAATAAAGTTTCATCTTATTTAAATCTTCTTATTAAAGAGTATTTTATTACTCCTACTAAAAATCTTAGCTTGTATGATATAACATATGAGGATATTAAGTATACTACTGATTTTATAATAGATAGATTTTTAAACAGTAGGTCTTTTAATATTCATGTAGAAAATATTTCAAATAAGTTGTATGATAATATGGAAAGTCATAAAATTTCATATTTCTTAAGCTATGAATCAATAGAAAATATAGCTGATTTTATATTTACAAAAGAACAGTTTAACTTAAAGAACATTGAAATATTAAATAAGGCATTAAAAGATGTTTTAAATGGTGAAGAAAGTATTATTGATGATAAAACTAAAGATTATTTAATTTCAATCTTATGTGAGAGCTTTGTAAACTCTGGAATAAACAATATGAAAAGTCTTATTGAGAAAGTTCATTTAAAAGAAGTTACAACAGAACAAATTATAATTATGGATTCTAAAGAAATTCATGAATTATTTAAATCATTTGCAGGTGAATTCTTTAATAAATTATATCTATATGGTTCATTTGGATTTGTATTTGGAATAAATATATATCTATCAGTTTTATTAACAATAGCTTATTTTATAAATGATTATCAAGTAAGTCAATAGCCAACTACCTTAAAGGGATAGTGGCTTGAGGTTTTACCTCAAGTTTCACATATACTTGAAAATAGTATCACTTAATTGTGATGGTTGAATAGCCTAAGCAGTCGGAATGTATCTTTTTTAGGAAAACAGCGAATTGCTACGTTACTGGAGAATATATAGGTACTTCAAGATGTTTCCCAAGTCTTGAACTCTACGGTACATTATTAAACATCTCTGATGGCAGGAGAAGTGTGATGTATGAAAACCTCTGGATAACATTGGCGAAGGGAGTTTACCACCTTCGGGTGAGGTTAAATTAAAAGGAATGACTTTTATGGTTTATGTAAGAAATATAGAAGGAAAGGCTTTAATGCCTACTTCAAATGCAAAAGCTAGAAAACTACTTAAACAAAAGAAAGCTAAAGTTATAAGTTTAAAACCTTTTGTGATTAAACTTAATTACAAAACAGAAACAGAATATACTCAAAATTTACACTTAGGTATAGATAGTGGTTATTCTAATGTAGGTTTTAGCATAATAGATGCAAAACAAGAATATATTGCTGGAGAAGTTAAACTTCTTGAAGGGATGAAAAAAAGGTTATTAGAAAAATCTATGTATAGAAAAATTAGAAGAAGTAGATTAAGACATAGAAAAGCTAGATGGAATAATAGAATTAAATCTAAGAAGAAGGGATGGTTAGCTCCATCTTTAAAGCATAAATTAGATACTCATATTAAGTTTATAGATTATTTAAAAAGTATAATTCCAATAAGAAAAATTACCATTGAGGTTGCTAATTTTGATATACAAAAAATGAAAGATGATATGATTTCGGGTATTGATTATCAAAATGGAGATATGTTAGGATTTTGGAATATTAGAGAATATGTTCTTCACAGGGATGGACACAAATGTCAAAATCCCAACTGTAAATACAAAGACAAGAAAGACCAAATACTAAAGATTCATCATATTAAATATAGAAGTGAAGATGGTAGTGATAGACCTGAAAACTTAATTACTCTTTGTAGTAAATGTCATACACCAGCTAATCATAAGAAGGGTAAATTTCTTTATGAATGGTGTATGGAAGGTAAGAAGGTTAGAGGGTTTAAGAATGCTACATTTATGAGTATGATTAGATGGTATTTAGTAAATGAATTAAAATCAAAACATAATGATGTATCTATAACTTATGGATATATAACTAAAAATCATAGAATTAAAAATAAGATTGAAAAAAGTCATCTAAATGATGCTTTTGCAATAGCAAAAGGAACAACTCAAATTAGAACTAATGAGAAGTTTTTGGTTGTTCAGGATAGATTAAAAAATAGAAATTTAGAGAAATTCTATGATTCAAAAATTATAGATATAAGAACTGGAGAAAAAGTCTTTGGTGCTTATTTAAATTGTGGTAGAAGTACAAGAAATAAGAGTCAAAATACTGAAAATTTAAGAAAATATAGAGGTGCTAAAATATCAAAAGGTCAGCGTAGAATAAGAAAGAAGAAATATTTCTATCAACCTAATGATTTGGTTAAGTATGAAGGTAAAATTTATACTGTTAAAGGAACTCAAAATGAAGGTAAATACATAGCTTTAAAGGAAATTAAAAAAGTTCCTAAAGTAGAGTTATTAACACCATATATGTTTAAGAAAGAACTTAATTGGACTTATGGATTATGTTAGTGAAAATCATAGTAAACATTTGTTAATGGTACATTTAATATTTGTTGTAAATACCGAAAGAATTTGCTTGTTAAATTTGGAGATGAGATTAAACAAATATTTTATGATATAGCTATTGAGAAAAATATTATATTAATAGAGATGGAAGTAGATAAGAACCATATACATTTACTTGTTCAATGCAAACCTACAATGTCTGTATTAGAATTGGTCAAATGGTTTAAGCAAATATCTACTTATAGGCTTTGGAGACAAAACAATAATATACAAGAACTTAGTAAGCTTTTTTGGAAGGAGAGAAATTTTGGGTCTGATGGATATTTTTCTTGTAGTATTGGAAATGTTTCTAAAGAAATAATTGAAAAGTACATTCAAAGTCAAGGCTAGGGCTTACATCCACTACCCTAAAGGGATAGTGGTTTTATGCCCAATTTTATAAAAAATATTATAAATTTTGGAGGAATATATGTTACAAGTAACAAAAGAATTATTAAAAAGCCAATATGGATTTAAGGAGGAAACCTTTGATTTATATGAAAGGGCATTAAAAGATGTTGAAGAGGAATTTAAAAAGTATGATGAAATAAGAGAATTTAATCAAATGAAGGTTTTAAAAGCCTTCCAAGAA
>ONGV01000018.1 GCA_900317445.1 uncultured Eubacteriales bacterium
AGAGGTGATGCTTAATGAATAAAAAAAGTAATAAGAAACTTGTAGCAGGGCTTATAGCTTTAATTACTTTAGTTATTATAGGTGTCACCTGTTCTGGTTTTTTAGATAATTTTAAAGTTGGAATGAAATTTTTAGGAATATCCTTTGGAGTATCCTTAGGATTGGTATTACTTTTATTTATAATGAAATATATTGCAAAGGGTGCAGATAAACTTGTTGGAGAAGGAAGAACTTTTAATGATAGAGCAATTGTAGTATTTTCAATTCTTATTTTAGTAAGTTTAACCTGTGGAGGTTTTGTTAAAAACTTTACAATGGGAATTGTATTTTTAATTGTTTCTATAGTTTTTGTAGCAATTACATTCTTATTAATGTATGGAATAAATTCTAAAAAGGGAGAAATTAAAAAAGTAATATTAGCAGAGAGAACAAATGGGGAAAAGATGTTTATTCTATTAACTGCATTAATATTAGTAAGCTTAACCTGTGGAGGTTTTATACAAAACCTTAAAGCAGGTATTTTGTTCTTAATTATTTCAATTATTTCAGCCTTAGCACTATATTTAATAGTAATAGAAGCTAAAGAAGAAAACTCAGCTATTGGAAAAGTTATAAGAGTAAAAACAACCTTTAACCAAAAGATGATAATACTATTAAGTACAATAATTATGGTAAGTTTAACTTGTGGAGGTTTCTTAAAAAATCTTAAAGCAGGAATAGTATTCTTAATAATATCCATGCTATTTACAACAAGTATGCTTATGTTAGTGTTAGGGGTAAAATCAAAACATAAGATATACGACAAAATAGCAGGATTTGAAACAAGCCTTAATGAAAAAATGATAATACTTTTAACTACAATGGCAATGGTAAGCATAACAAGTGGAGGATTCTTATACAACTTTAAAGTAGGAATGTTATTCTTAATAATATCAATAACATTCTCTAGCCTTGTTTTAGCAGGAGTTATCAGCGTTAAACCTAGAGTAAACATATTTAAAATGAGAGCTAGAATACAAAACTTAGGGAAAAGAGAAGCTATTAGAGCTTTTGGAATGATATTTGTTTGTATGATTGTAGTATTTAATTTAGGAGGAACTTTAGCTTACTTTACTTCACAAACTGATAAAAAACCTATTGAAAATTTAGAAATAAAATATACCAAACTGCAATCATCATCTGGAGGAGGAACTGGAGGAAGTGATTCTGAAACTGGAGATGGAGAAACAACTGAAGAAGAATATGATGGTATAGTTGTTTATTTTGACCAAACAAAAATGTGTGCTGGTAGATTATTTTTAGAATTTAATAGTTCAGATGATGAAAATTATTATGGAGAAGGTGGAACTAAATATAAATCTTATATGGTTAGTAAACCTAATGAGTTTATGGAACGTTTAAATCCAAATGGAATATGGTATGAATTTAAAATTCCTAGTTCAATGTTTACCAATAAATATTTATATATGAAAATTTATAGATGGGATGCGTTAATGAGTAATGCTACTACAGAAGAAGAAACTTACTATGTATTAGATGGAAATTGGAATTCTCAATCTAATGGAAAAGTAAGAAATAGTTTTAGATTTGAAAAAAGTACAGGAATAAAAGAAGTTTATATAAGTCCAGAAAATAGTATTACAAATAATGGAGTTATATCTGTTTATAATAGTAGTTACTATAAAACTTCTGATAAAATCTATCATTACATGAATGGAAATCCATATAATATTAATTAAAGAAGGAGGTAGTTTTATATGAAAAGAAAGATATCAAAAAAGATAATTTTATTAGTTTCAATAATAATAGTTAGTATGACAACTATGACAACCTCCGCTTATTTTAATAGTGCTGTTAATTTTAATGGTTTGTTAGGAAGTGACAGTTCTAATTCTAAATTAAATATTAAAAATGGTAATGTTGGTATAAAATTTAGTGATTCCCCTTCTACTTGGAAAATAACTCAAACTAGTGGAAAGGTTACTAATGCTAATACAATTACAAATCCTGAAGAAAATGATATAGCAGAGTTTGGCCCTGTAACATTAGAATCAACTTCTAATTTAACAACAAATGTTGATTTATTAGCTGACTACGAATTAACTACATCAATAGATGGAGAAGAAATAGAAAACATAACAACTAAAATTCCATGTGAACCTTTTGAAGTTATTGTAGGAGATATAGATGATTTTGGATATGGATTTGGAGGAGTAACCAATTATGATGTATACTCTGGAAGAAGATATAATCGTACAATATATTGTAAAGGTCAAGGAGAAAATTTAGATAATGGATTAAATGTATATCCAACTAGTTATGATGCAACAGGAACTGATAGACGTATGTGTCCAAGTGGTTTTTATAATCTTATGGAGAGTGTAATTGGAAAAGGAAATATGAATAATCATACAGGTACTGGTAGTAATGCTACTGATACATTACTTGGAAATAATATTAATTTGTATCAATATATTAGTGACAATAAGGCTTTTGTTAAAGAAGGTAGTACTGTAGGAGGTAGTACTGTAGGAGGAAATTCAGGAGGATATACAGTTGGTGTTTTAAACAAAGATGTACAGGTTGGTTCTACTGAAATAAAAAAAGGATATAGAGTTTATTGGGATGGATATACTAATAGAGCAATTAGAGGAGTAAGAGGTATTGGAGGAGATGATGTAAAACAGCAATATGTTAATGTTAGTGATAAAAACTTTGATGGAAAGAACTGGGCTTTTCTTAATTCACCTCAACCAATAACTTTTAAGTATGCACAAATAGATGATGAAAAAGATGTTACTTCTGCTGTAATTCAAATGTATGTTGATGATTTTCAAAGTGGAGATGCAGATAAAAGTATATTAGGTGCTGAACAAGAAAATCATTTTTCAAATGATTCAACTAGTAGATTTACAGCAACCTTAGGTGGTGTTGAAATACCAGAACTTTCAAATCTTATAAATAGTCTTTGTCAAAGTGGACCAGCTGGTCAACTTATTAATTTTAATGTACCTCAAAAATATTTATATTTAATAAAAAAATATGCAGGTACTGGAGCAAATGAAGGCTTACAATTACTTATTGATGACGCAAGAATAGGAACATCAGGGGATTCTTATTGTATAGATTTTGCAAAACTTACAGTTAATGCTGAAACTTCTTCTAGAACTAAGATGAATATTTCAGGAAAAGTATTAGATAGTACAGGAAAAGCTATATCAGGAGTAACTGTAGTTGCAGGTGATGGAACTTCTACTACAACTGATGGAAATGGAAGTTATTCATTAAACATTACTCCAGGTACTATTAATTTGGTTTTTAGTAAATCTGGTTATGTTTCACAAAACTATATAAGTTCAGATATATATAATTCTGATGGGACTGTAATAAGCAATATTAAAATACCTAATGTTACTATGGAGCAAGGTGGTTCATCAGGAGGAAGCGATATTGATGGAACAAAGTTTGGAATAGAAATAAATGTTGAAAAAATAAAAGTTAATAATGATGGTACAGAAAGTAGTATAGAAACTAAAACTTATACTTCAGAAAAACCTATTGTTTATAGTGGAACTGAAGGAAAAAATGCTGACTGTACATTAGCTTTACAACCTAACTTTAAATATAAAGTAACCTATAAGTTAATATTAAAAAATTTAAGAAATGATAATAATAATATTACTCTTAATATAAAAGGGAATCTTATAGCAAAAGCTACACAAGAAAATAACCCTGGATGGGATGAAGATGGAACTGGTGAAAATTATAAAGATTCCTTTAAAGAAGGACAATCTACTGGAGAAATTACTGGAAGTGTAGCGGAAGTAAAAATTGTTGCAAAGGATACATCAGGAAAATTATTAGATGATGTTTATGCAATATGGAGTGATAATAAGCTTCCTTGTAATAATGCTTCAAAGTATGATTTTAAAGCAAATGCAGGTGCTAGTAGTATAACTGTTATAAGCAAGGGATATGAAGATAAAGTAGTAACAACAGATTTGAAAGTTGGATTAAATACAATAAATGTTACTATGGAAAATATAAAGCCTAATATTAATTTTGAAATTCCAGATAATGGGTACTGGGGAGGAGATTCAGCAACAATAAAAGTAGGAGATACTTCTTATAATGCTGATAAAACACCATTTACTGGTTGGAAAGGTATTGTTTTAGAAAAAGCTCAGTTAGCAAAATTAGATAAATCAACTATAACAGTAACTAATGGTGCTAATACTTCAGGAGCGTTATATTACTTTAGTACTCAAAGAGTATATATTTGTACTAATGGTTCAATAGAAAATACTGTGGCAGCAAATGGTTCAATAGTAGTAAACTATGTTGATGAAAACAATAATGTAATTGGTAGTGATACTTATAAAGGTGTAGCTGGAGAAACAACAACAATAAAAGCTAAAGATATAGAAGGCTATGAAGTTGAAGGAGTTTCTAGTATTACCGCTAAGTATAGTGAAGAAGGCACAAAAGTAACATTTAAGTACAAAAAATTAAAATGTGTTACTGTAGAATATCGTGATAATGCTAATAAAGATATAATTCTTAGCACTGAAAAACATTATGGAAAATCAACAGATACTTATTCAATAACAGGTAAGGAACAAGTTGAGAATAATGGCTCTTATTATGATATAAACCAAAATGAAACATTTACTGGAAAGTATGATTCCAATAAAACAATAACATATTATTATAATAAGTGTAATGTAACAATAAATTATATTGATGAAAATAGAACTCCAATTGCTAGTACAGAGTACAAGTATATAAAGAATAATGAAATATATACTTTTGTGGCAAAGGATATAAGTAACTATGTATTTAAAGAGGTTCAAAAAGATGGTATAGTTCAATCTGAAAATGAAGTAACAATTAATGGAGATGTTACAATTAGTTATGTATATAAATTAAAAGGTGTTGTTGTACATTATTATAATAGTGATTGGACAACAGTAAAGATGCACTCATTTAATACAGGAGATACTAATACTACTACTTGGCCAGGAAGTGATATGACAAGTAAAGGAAATGGATGGTATGAAATAACTTTAGAAGGAAGTAAGCAAGCAAATGTAATATTTAATAATGGAGCAGGAACTCAAGAACCAACAGGTACAAATACACAAGGTTATGTGGTTTCTGGAGAAGTTTGGATTAAAAATGGATTGATATTTAATTATAATCCAGATAATTTCAATAAAGTAATAGTACATTATTATAATAGTAATTGGTCAAGTGTAAAGATGCATTCATTTAATACAGGAGATGCTAATACTACCACTTGGCCAGGAAATGATATGACAAATACAGGAAATGGATGGTATGAAATAACTTTAGAGGGAAGTAAGCAAGCAAATGTAATATTTAATAATGGAGCAGGAACTCAAGAACCAACAGGAACAAACACATCAGGTTATTCAGTTTTAGGAGAAGTTTGGATAAAGGATGGCAATATTTATACTTCAAAACCTTAGCAAGTAATAGAGTTAATAAGAGATAGAGCCAAGCCCTCTCGCTAGGACCCTAAGTGTCCAGAAAATTTCCAGTGGCAAGCTCTTAGGAAAGTATAATATTAAATCAAAAAAATAAATAAAGTTTTTATAGCACTAGTGAAAAAAACTAGTGCTATTTTCATTTTTAAAAGGAATTTTTCTCTTTTAAATTTCATTATAATCTGATAAAATAAAAAAGCAAAAATTAAACCACAGAGGTGGGCTGTGGTGGTTGTATGTTTTCCACCTTGGCTGTTGGATTTACTAACAGTTTAAGGAGGTGGTATTGGATATGTTATTTGTAGTATTAATGGTAATAGCATCTATTGATTTAATTATAGTAATAGTAAAAGCTTTCAAATCTCAAAGTAAACTTTTTACTTTTGAAATAAA
>ONGV01000161.1 GCA_900317445.1 uncultured Eubacteriales bacterium
AGGAATACCTTTCATAACAGTTAAAAGAGTTATTAAATCTCCATAAACACGACCAGTTTTTCCACGAACAAGTTCTGCAACATCAGGATTTTTCTTTTGAGGCATTATTGAACTTCCTGTACTGTATTCATCATCTAATTGTATAAATTTAAATTCATCAGTACACCATAATATTATTTCTTCTGCAAATCTTGATAAATGCATCATAATTAGTGATAGAGAAGATAAGGTTTCTATAACATAATCTCTATCAGATACAGAATCTAAACTATTTAATGTGATTTGTGAAAATCCTAATTCTTCAGCAACAAATTCTCTATCAATAGGGTAGGTAGATGTTGCTAAAGCTCCAGAGCCAAGAGGCATCATATCAGTTCTTTTATATGTATCTTGTAATCTTCCAATATCTCTTTTAAACATTTCTGCATAAGCTAAAAGATGATGAGAGAGAGTAATTGGTTGAGCTTTTTGCATATGAGTATATCCAGGCATTATTGTATCTATATTTTCTTTAGCCTTTTTAGATAGAACTTTTTCAAGTTCAATTAAGTCTGAAATAATTAGTTTAATTTCTTTTTTTAGATATAATCTTAAATCTAATGTTACTTGGTCATTTCTACTTCTTCCAGTATGAAGCATTTTCCCTTCATCACCTATGTAATAAGTAAGAGTACCTTCTACAAAACTATGAATATCTTCAGAAGAGGGGTCAATACCTATGACCCCATTATCCATACGCTTCAACATTTCGTTTAAGCCATCTTCTATTTTTTTACTTGCTTTTGAAGGGATGATTTTTTGTTTTCCAAGCATTTTTACATGTGCTAAGCTACCTTCTATATCTTCTTTATACATTCTTGAATCAACTCTTATAGAAGAATTGAAATCATTAACTAGCTCGTTTGTACCTTTTTTAAATCGTCCACCCCAAAGCTTCATATTATTTTTCCTCGCTTTGAGTCTTTGCTTTCATTTTAGCTTGAACTGTTGTTGGAAGACCAAATAGATTTATAAATCCAGCAGAATCCTTTTGGTCATAAACAGCATCTTCTCCAAATGTTGCATATTCTTCGCTATATAGAGAATATGGAGAAGTCATACCAGCATTTACAATATTTCCTTTGTATAATTTAAGTTTAATTTCACCTGTAACAGTTTCTTGAGTTTTATCAACAAATTCAGAAAGAGCTTCTCTTAATGGGCTATACCATTGACCATTATATACTAAATCAGCAAACTTTAATGCAACACTTTCTTTAAAGTGAGCAGTTTCTTTATCTAAGCATAATTCTTCTAAATCTTTGTGAGCTTTGTAAAGGATAGTTCCACCTGGAGTTTCATATACACCTCTTGATTTCATACCAACAAGTCTGTTTTCTACCATGTCAGTGATACCAATAGCATTTTCTCCACCAACTTTATTTAATTCTTCTATTAATTTAACTCCGTCCATTCTTTCACCATTTAAAGCTACTGGAATACCTTTTTCAAAAGTAAGAGTTATATAAGTAGCCTTATCTGGAGCAGCTTCTAAAGTTTTTGAAAGTTCAAGAATTTTAGCATAGTTTGGTTCATTTGCTGGGTCTTCTAGGTCTAGTCCTTCGTGGCTTAAGTGCCATAAGTTCATATCTTTACTGTAGTTTGTATCATAGCTTATTTTTATTGGAACTTTCTTTTCTAAAGCATAAGCTATTTCTTCTTCTCTAGATTTTATATCCCAAATTCTCCAAGGAGCAATTACTTCCATTTCTGGAGCGAAAGCTTTTATAGCAAGTTCAAATCTAACTTGGTCATTTCCTTTACCAGTACATCCATGACAGATTGCATCTGCTCCTTCTTTCTTAGCTATTTCTACCATTCTTTTTCCGATTATAGGTCTAGCAAAAGATGTTCCTAAAAGATATTTTCCTTCATAAACGGCATCTGCTTTTATAGTTGGGAAAATATAATCATTTACAAATTCTTCAGTTAAATCTTCTATGTATATTTTAGAAGCTCCTGTTTTTAATGCTTTTTCTTCTAAGCCTTCAAGCTCTGAGTCTTTTTGACCAACATTACCTACAACTGCAATAACTTCACATCCATAGTTTTCTTTAAGCCATGGAATTATAACAGATGTGTCTAATCCTCCTGAGTAAGCTAAAACAACTTTGTTAAATTTTTTCATAATGGTTTGCCCCCTTAATTTATTAAAATTTATATAATTTTCTTTATTTGCTAACATAGATATAATTATAACTCTAATTGAATAAATATGCAATAATTATCCTAAAAATTCTTTATAAATATGCAATTATTCATTCGAAATAAAATTTTATGCAATATATATGCATAAAAATAAAAAATGTTTAGCAATTATTTAATTATATAGAAATTTTAAGCTATTTTCAATATAATAATAGATTTAAATTATAGATGATAATTTATCAAAGTATAATTTAAATTTATAATAAATTGTATATAACAAATAAACTTATAATTAAAAGGACAATATGTTCTATAAATTTAAAAAATATTTTCAAAAGTAGGTTTATGAAGTCTTTGAATGTTATTTGAGGAGTTTTTTAAGGTTGAAAGAGCAATTAATGTATCAGTTTTTTCTTTTCCATGTATGTATAGTGATAATTCTATAGACTCATCTAAAATTTCATCAAAGTCATGGTGATTTAAGTACATGGAAAGTACAAAACTTTTGTCATTAATGCTTTTAATTAAATCATTAGACGAAGAATAAGCCTCATCCCATTTATCATCTTCTATTAATAAATAAATTTCTTTAGTATCTTTTTTTATTATATTACATAGTTTATTTAAAGAGGAGTTGGCATATGTAACAAAGCCTAAAAGAGATAAAAACATTATTATTGCTATAATAGTATTTTTCAAATTTTATTCCTCCTTGTTTTCATTATTATATAATTGATATTTAAAATTTCCAGTTGTATCATACATAGCAATTATAACATCTTCTATAGAGTTAATATTATGATTTTTTAGTACATTAGAAATCCATTTTTCGTCTTTGTTAATAGAAGTTAATGTATTTGTATTAATTTTTCCATCGCTAACTAATATTTTTGGAAGTAAAGGCTCTTTTTTTGAAGAAGAACTTTGCTGGTTGCCACTTGAACTACTAGAGGATGAAGAGGATTGATTGCTTGGTAAAACTGATATACGCCCATTATTTTCAAGTATTGCATATTGGATATTAGATAAATCAAAATATCCAAGAAGCCTTAATTCTTCCATAAGTTCATCAATATTAATTTGTTGTCTTTTTAATTCAGAGTAATTAATTTGTTTATTACATACTAAAATAGTTGGCTCTCCATCAATAATTTTTCTTGCTTTTTGGCTTTTTAATTGTATTAATGATAAAAGAATTTTTAGTAGAAGTAATGTTACTATGGGAATGACCCCTAAAAGCAAAGGAAACCTAGTATCTTGCATAGGTAAAGCTGCTAAGTCTGAAATCATAATGGTTATTACTAATTCATAAGGTTGAAGTTCACCAATTTGTCGTTTTCCCATAAGTCTCATTGTAAAAATTACCAATGCATAAAGTAATGCAGTTCTGATAAAAACTATAAACATAAAAACACCTCACTTATAAATAATATCTGCATAAATAGAAATTTTATTCAAAAATATAAAAGGAATTTGGAATTTTTTTAGAATAAGATATAATATTATTTATTAATTTTTATTAATTTTAATAATTATGATAAGACATAAAATACCAAAATATAAATAATAGAAAGGTGAAGCTTTATGAAAATTACTTTAAGTCAAGGGCAAATAATAGAAGTAAAAGAAAAAACAAAATTTAAAGAAATAGTAGATATATATTCAGAAAATAAAAAAATAGTTTTATGTAAATTAGATGGAAAGTTCTATGAATTAGATGAAGAAGTTCCAAAGGAAGGATTTTTAGAATTTATAGATGTAAATAGTGAAATAGGATGGAAAGTATATGCAAGAACTTTACAATATATTTTTATAAAGGCAGCATTAGATTTATTTCCAGAAGCAACTATAACAATTCAACATTCAATATCAAAGGGAACTTTTGGAGAAATATTTAAAGATGAAAAATTAACTAAAGATGATATAGAAAAAATAAAAATAGAAATGAAAAATTTAATAAAACGAAATATTCCTATAACAAAGGTTTCTGTATCTAAAGAAAAAGCAATTAATATTTTTAGAGACTATAAAATGGATGACAAAATACGTTTATTAAGTCAAATAAAAAAAGATAAGGTAAGCCTTTATGAATTGGATGGAAGATATGATTATTTTTATGGAGATATGGCATATTCAACTGGAATTATAGAGGCTTTTGACTTAATATTATATGCTCATGGTTTTGTATTAAGGAATCCAAAGGAAGGAGATGTTTCAACCCTTCCTGAATTTAAAGAACAAAAGGCTTTAGCAAAAGTTTTTTATGAAACAGAACATTGGATTAATATTTTAGGTGTTGGAGATGTTGGAAGACTTAACGAAAGGATTTTACAAGGAGATTTAACTGATATTATTTTAGTATCTGAAGCACTTCATGAAAAAAAGATAGCCTATCTTGCAGATAATATTTCAAATAAAGATAATATAAAGCTTGTATTAATAGCAGGACCATCTTCTTCAGGAAAAACAACTTTTTTAAATAGATTAGCAATTCAGCTTAAGGTTAATGGTGCAATACCAGTAAAAATTTCTCTTGATGATTATTTTATTGATAGAGTAAATTCCCCTAGAGATGAAAATGGAAATTATGATTTTGAATCTATAAAATCTATTGATTTACCTCTTTTTAATGAGCATGTTAATGAATTATTAAAAGGAAATGAAATAGAAATACCAAGATATAATTTTAAAACTGGAGAAAGAGAGTGGCATGGAGAAAAATTAAAACTTCCTGATAATGGAGTTATACTTGTAGAAGGAATACATGGTTTAAATCCTATTTTAACAAAGGATATTCCAGATGAAAATAAATTTAAAATATATATATCAGCTTTAACTCAGCTTAATGTAGATAATCATAATAGAATATCAACAACTGATGTAAGAAAAATAAGAAGAATTGTAAGGGATTACTTATCAAGAGGATATGGTGCAGAAGAAACTCTTCTTATGTGGCCATCTATAAAAAATGGAGAAAAGAAAAATATTTTTGTATATCAAGAAGAAGCAGATGAAATGATAAATTCAACATTAGTGTATGAATTATGTGTTTTAAAACCATATGCAATAAAAGAACT
The DNA here is from genome assembly GCA_900317445.1 of uncultured Eubacteriales bacterium. GTDB lineage: Bacteria > Bacillota > Clostridia > Clostridiales > Clostridiaceae > Clostridium. Next base: position 5,265 of record ONGV01000161.1, read on the forward strand.
AAAAAAGATAAAGCCTTCAAGTTCAGTTTACTATGAGGCTCATAGACTTATTTCATTTTTAGAATTTTTTGAAGAAATAGATAGAGATGAAGTACCTAAAAATTCTATATTAAAAGAATTTATTGGTGGTAGTTGTTTTTATAAATATTAATTATAAGGTGTGAATTATTGATTTGTTTTGACTTAATAAATATCAAAAGTAATAATTCACACTTTTTATTTACTTGCCAATAAATAATATTAAAATAAAATTCAGAATATATTAAAATATTTATAAGAGGGAGAAAATTACAGATTAATAAAGAAAAAGGAAAATATTGATTAAAAATAGAAGTATAATAAAGTAGATTAAATTTGTGTTTTAATAAAAGATAAATTAAAATATAAATTGTGGTAATCGATACGATATTTAATAATATTAATTGCGAATAATAAGATTTTTAATATTACTTAAAAGGGAGAGAAAATAAAATGGGGAAGAAGTTTGTTAAGATTTTGGTGGTAATACTGATATTAGGAGGAATTGCTGGAGGAACTTATTATTTTACTGATGGATTTGGAACTAAAAATACAAGCATAATAGGTAGTTGGCAAAAAGAAAATGAAGATCCAAATAGTGATTTTAAGATGGTTTGGAAGTTTTTTGACAATGGAACAGTATTTATTGGAAAAACAGATTTGTATTGTAACTATGAAATAAATGGGGATAAGATAACAATAAATTTAGACCCATTAAATTCTATGGAAGATAGCAATTTAGATTTAACACATGAGTATACTTATAAAGTAAAAGGAAATACTTTAACATTAAAGTCTGTAGATGGTACAGCAAAGGATCTTACTTTTAAAAGAGAATAGCAATTAATGTAGTGGTGATAATATGATTATAAGAAAGGATAATGGCAAAAAGTTATTAGAATTAAATGAAAAAGAATTTATAATATATGGTTTTTTTAAAGATAAGCATATTGATAGAAAGGATATATTAAGTGCAGGTGTATTTAATTATAATATGTTAACTATCTTATATAAAGGAAACTATAATTTTTGCAAAAATATAACTAATATGAAATTTAGTGATAGAGAAGGTTTAAATGCAATTTTAAATGAATTAAATAAGGAAGAATTAATATTTTTTCCTAATTCATATAGTATTGATCCTTTAATTAATACAACAGAAGCATTTTGTTTTAAAAAAGGAAAAACAAAAATAAAAATGCCATTACCTGAATTTATGGATTATCCAATTAAGTATAAACAAATACTTAAAGAAATAACATTAAAATAAAAATGCATAAATATTTTTTATTAAAATTTAAATAGAGCAGATTAGTATATTATAAAAAATAATATGCTAATCTGCTTTTGTATTATATAAATTATGTTAAAATATTTTAGAAAGGGGATGAAAAAATGGATAAGAAAAATATAGCATATAAAATGACATTAAGTGGAGTTTTAATAGCAATTGCAGTTATTCTTGGAACATTTTCAGTACCAGTATTTGGTGGAA
>ONGV01000029.1 GCA_900317445.1 uncultured Eubacteriales bacterium
TATTTACAACATTATTATGTTTTGATATAATACTTAAGGAACCTAGTGCTATGTTGGAAGGAGGCCATCTTCCTACTTGGAACTAAGGCGATTATTATATGGAGGTGCTTAAAAGCATGGATAAGGCAAGAAAGTTAGAAATCATCAAAGAATTTGGAAGAGGAGAAGGAGATACAGGTTCTCCAGAAGTTCAAATAGCGTTATTAACTGAAAGAATAACACATTTAACTGAACACTTCAAAGTTCACAAGAAAGATCACCACTCAAGAAGAGGTCTTTTAATGATGGTTGGACAAAGAAGAGGACTTTTAAATTACTTAAAAGAACAAGATATCGAAAGATACAGAGCAATTGTTAAAAAATTAGGTTTAAGAAAGTAATCTTTTTAGAGCGGACAAAATCCGCTCTATTGTTTTAAAATAATAAATAAAATACCATATATAGATAGAGGAGGTCTTGTAATGAGCAATGTATTAAGTACAATGATTGCAGGAAGAGAAATGAAAGTAGAATTTGGTAAAATCGGAATGTTATCAAATGCTGCTATTTTCATGAGTTATGGAGATACTGTAATATTAACAAATGTTAATGCTTCAGAAAAGCCAAGAGACGGTATAGATTTCTTTCCTTTAAGTGTAGAATATGAAGAAAGATTATATTCAGTAGGAAAAATTCCAGGTGGATTTATAAAAAGAGAAGGAAAACCAACAGATGGAGCAATTTTAAAGGGAAGAGCTATAGATAGAAGCTTAAGACCATTATTCCCAAAGGGATACAGAAATGATGTTCAAGTAGTTTGTACTGTTGTTTCTGTTGAAGAAGAAAACTTACCTGAAATATTAGCAATTAATGCAGCTTCAACTGCATTATGTTTATCAAGCATACCTTTTACAACTCCAGTAGGAGCTGTTCAAGTAGGATTAGTTGATGGAAATCTTGTTATTAATCCAAATACAGAAGAAAGAGCAAAATCAAAGCTTGCTTTAACTGTATGTTCTACCAAAGATAGAGTAATGATGATTGAAGCAGGTGGAGATGAAATTCCAGAAGATAAAATGATAGAAGCCATTAAATTTGGATTTGAGGCTTGCCAACCAATAGTTAAATTCCAAGAAGAAGCTATGGAAAAGATGGGAAAAGTAAAAGATGTTCCAGAACTTTATCACCCATCAGAAGAAGTAGAAGCAGATTTAAGAGCATTTGCATCTGATATGGTTAAGGAAGCTATGTACATAACTGATAAAGATGAAAGAAATGCAGCTATGGATAAGGTTAATGAAAAGATTAATGAAGAATTTGGTGAAAAATATGCAGATAAGCTTGGAGATATAAAAGAAGTTCTTTACACTATGCAAAAAGAAGTAGTAAGAAATATGCTTCTTAATGAAAAGAGAAGACCAGATGGAAGAGCTTTTGATGAAGTAAGACCAATAAGCTGTGAAGTAGGAGTACTTCCAAGAACTCATGGAACAGGCTTATTTACAAGAGGATTAACTCAAGTAATGACTGTTGCTACATTAGGTTCAGTTGGAGATATTCAAGTATTAGATGGAATAGAAGAAGATACAAAGAGATATATGCATCATTATAATTTTCCAGGATATAGTGTTGGAGAAGTTAAACCTTTAAGAGGACCTGGAAGAAGAGAAATAGGTCATGGTGCTTTAGCAGAAAGAGCTTTAGAACCTCTTATACCTTCAGAAGAAGAGTTCCCATATACAATAAGATTAGTATCTGAAGTTTTAAGCTCTAATGGTTCAACATCTCAAGCTTCAGTTTGTGGTTCAACTTTAGCCTTATTAGATGCAGGTGTTCCAATAAAGAGACCAGCAGCTGGTATAGCTATGGGGCTTATAACATCAGCTGATTTAAAAGAAGAAGCAGTTATAACAGATATTCAAGGAATAGAAGACTTCTTTGGAGATATGGACTTTAAGGTTGCAGGAACTGTAGAAGGAATAACATCTATACAAGTTGATACTAAAATTAAAGGTATGAGCTTTAGTATAATTGAAAATGCTATAAGAGATGCTAGAAAAGCAAGAGTTATGATTTTAGGAAAAATTGCAGATTGTATTCCAGAGCCAAGAAAAGATGTATCTATATATGCACCAAAAACATCTGTAATAAATATTGACCCAGAAAAAATAAGAGATGTTATAGGAACAGGTGGAAAAGTTATTAACAAGATAATAGCAGATACTGGAGTTAAGATAGATATAAAAGAAGATGGAACAGTATTTGTTTCTTCAGAAGACCATGAAGGTGTAAAAAATGCTATAAAGATAATTGAAGGATTAACTAAAGAAGTAAAGGCAGGAGAAGTATATTTAGGAAAGGTAACTAAAATAACTACTTTTGGAGCTTTTGTAGAAATACTTCCAAATAAAGAAGGATTAGTTCACATTTCAAAACTTGATAAAAATAGAGTAAACAAGGTAGAAGATGTGGTTTCAGTAGGTGACGAAATATTAGTTAAGGTTACTGAAATAGATAGCCAAGGAAGAATAAATCTTTCAAGAAAAGATGCTTTATTAGAAAAAGAAGCAGAAAATGAAGAAAAGTAATTAACTTAAAAATAAGATAAATAAAAAAAGGGCATTGGTTGCCTTTTTTTTCTATCTATAAATAATTTGAAAAAATATGAATAATCCTATATAAAATGTTTTTTTAGAAAGGAGAAATTTTATGCATAATTTATATACATTAAAAAATGGACTTAGGGTGGTTACTGAAAAAATTTCAGAGTCAAATTCTATTTCTGTTGGAGTTATGATAAAAAATGGTTCTAGAAATGAAAGTTTAGAGCTTAATGGAATATCACATTTTATTGAACATATGTTTTTTAAAGGAACTAAAAAGCGTAAATCAAAGGATATTGTAGAAGATATAGAAAATGTAGGTGGACAGATAAATGCCTTTACAAGCAAAGAAGCCACTTGCTATTATGTAAAGAATTTATATACCCATTTAGACTTATCATTAGAAATATTATCTGATATGATTTTAAATTCTGTTTTTTCTGTAGAAGAAATTGAAAGAGAAAAGGGAGTAGTTATAGAAGAAATAAACATGGGAGAAGATAGCCCAGAGGATGTTTTAGATGATTTAAATTCAAAGGCATGTTATGGAGATAATCCATTATCTTATCCTATATTAGGTACAATAGAAAAGGTAAAATCAATAACAAGAGATGATATTTTAAATTTTATAAAAGAAAAATATACACCTGAAAATACAGTAATTTCTGTATGTGGTAAATTTGATGACAAAGAATTAAAAGAGCTTATAGAAAAATATTTTTCTAACTGGAATAGTGATAGCAATTATGTTCCAACCTATGAAAATTGTGAAATTCAAACAGGAACACGCTATAAAGATAAGGATATAGAACAACTTCATGTAATATTAGGTTTAAAAGGTCTTCCTCAAGGGGATGAACATGGATATGCTTTAACTCTTTTAAGTAATGTTTTTGGTGGAGGAGCTTCATCAATACTATTCCAAGAGGTAAGAGAAAAGTTAGGATTATGTTATAGCATATATTGTTATCCTCAGCCTTTTCAAAATGCAGGAAGTCTTAGTATATATGCAGGACTTGGAAAAAATTATGGAGAAAAAGCTTTAGAGGTTATATTAAAAGAAATTAATAAATTTGCTAAAGAAGGAATTACAGATGATAAACTAAATATAAATAAAGAAAAGCTTAAGGCTTCATATATATTAGGTTTAGAAAGCACAAGTTCAAGAATGTTTTCTAATGGAAAGTCTGTTTTATTTAAAAATAAAATAACAACTCAAGAAGATGTTATTAAAAGAGTAGATAAAATTTCTCAAGAGGATATAAGATTTGTTTTAGATAATTGTTTTAAAAATGGTGTATTAAACACATCCTTTGTTGGAAATAATATAAATTATTCAAAGCTTAATGATATAGTATTTGATTCTTCTAAAGCTTATAAGGAAATAAAGGGAGATAAATTTAATATTTAAACTCTGAATATATTACCTGAAATTTGCATAAAAATATGTAGATATAAATTAGGAGGTAATTTATAATGAGTAGCAGTGAAAATTTAAAGCTTTTAAGTGAAATAGAAAAGTTTGAACTTATAAATATAAACGATGGAGAGAAATATGATTACCTGCAAAATAGCGATTTGGTAATAGATGATAAAGGAAACATAAGATTTTTAGTGATAAACTTAGGAGGAAAAATCAGTCTTTTTGGAGGAAACAAAGAGTTTTTAGAAATTCCTTGGGAGTGTGTAAAAAAAATTGGTTTAAAAACAATAATTTTAGATGCTGATGAGGGAGATATAAAAAGGACTAAGATTTAAGAGTAGGAGAGAAAGAAATTGAAGATAATTGTTCAAAAGTTTGGTGGAACTTCTGTATCTACAGAAGAAAGAAGAAAAATGGCTGTAAAAAAAATAAATAATGCTATTAAAGAGGGGTATATGCCTGTTGTAGTTGTGTCAGCCCTTGGAAGAAAAGGAGAGCCTTATGCAACAGATACTCTTCTTTCATTAGTAGATAATAATTTTAAAAAAAATAATAAAAAAGCTTTAGATATGCTTATGTGTTGCGGAGAAATTATAAGTTCTGTAATTATGTGTAATGAACTTGAAAAGGAAGGAATAGATGCAATACCTTTAACTGGAGGGCAAGCTGGAATTATAACTAACAACACTTTTGGTGATGCAAAGGTATTAGATGTAAAAGGTGAAAAGATTAAAAAAATCCTTTTAAAAGGGAAAATACCAGTTATATGTGGCTTTCAAGGAAAAACTGAAAATGAAGAATTTTCAACTCTTGGAAGAGGAGGAAGTGATACAACAGCTGCTCTTTTAGGAGCTTCAATACCAGCAGAAAAAATAGAAATTTATACAGATGTTGATGGTATAATGACAGCAGACCCTAGGATGGTAAAGGATGCAACTGTTATTGATATAATAAGCTATGACGAAATATTTCAACTAGCAGACCAAGGAGCTAAAGTTATTCATCCAAGGGCAGTTGAAGTTGCAAGAGAAAAAAATATTCCAATAGTTATAAAAAATACATTAACAGATTCTAAAGGAACTCTTATTAATAACTTAGGAGATAGAAAAAAGCTTAGACTTGTAACTAGCATTACAAGTAGTGATGATAGAATACAAATCTCAATAGATATTAAAGATAATTTAAAAAATCATAAGTATAATGATATTCTTCAAGTAATTGCTCAAAGGGGAATAAGTTTAGATTTAATAAATATTTTCCCTGAGAAGCAAATATTTACAATACCTAAAAGAGCAAAGGATAAGGTATTTAAAATATTTGAAGAGATGAATATTAAATTTACCTTTAAAGAAGATTGTAGTACAATAGCCCTTGTTGGTGCAGGAATGAGAGGAGTTCCTGGAGTAATGGCAAAAATATTTAAAGCTTTAAATGATAAAAATATTGAAGTTCTTCAAACTGCAGACTCCCATATGACAATATGGTGTTTAGTTAAAACAAAGGAACTTAAAAATGCAATAAATTCTCTTCATAGAGCATTTAATTTATAAAAAGGTGAATAAAAATATTTCTTCTGTACATAATGAATTTATAGGAGGAAGTATTTTTATGTGTGAAAATAAAGATGAACTTAAGAAGGAAAAAATGAATTCTATTAAAGAGTTTGGAAATACAGCTATGGTAGAAGCTAATAAAAGAATAGTTGTTTTATCAATAATAGGGCAAGTTGAAGGGCATATGGTATCTCAACCTCAAACAAAAGCAACAAAGTATGAACATTTAATACCTCAGCTTATAGAAATAGAACAAAATGAAAAAGTTAAAGGTGTTTTAATTGTTCTTAATACTGTTGGTGGGGATGTAGAAGCTGGTCTTGCAATTGCTGAAATGATAAATTCCCTTTCAAAACCTACAGTATCTATTGTTACAGGAGGAGGTCACTCTATAGGAGTACCCTTAGCAACCTCTGCTAAATATTCTTTTATAACTCCATCTGCAACTATGATAATACATCCTGTTAGAATGACAGGGCTTGTGGTAGGTGCTGCACAAACTTTTAACTACTTTAAAAAGATGCAAGAAAGAATAAATGATTTTATAATAAGAACATCAAATATAAAGCTAGAACAATTAGAAAGTTTTATGAATAGAACAGATGCTCTTTTAAATGATATGGGAACTATTCTTATTGGAAAAGAAGCTGTAGAATGTGGTTTAATTGATGAAGTAGGCGGAATAAGTAAGGCTTTAAATAAGCTTAATTCTTTAATAGATAATTTAGAGTAAAATAGGGTTTAATAGACCCTATTTTCCATTTAAAAAAATATATATTTTATAAAAGCTTAAAAAATGATAAAATACAATGTGCAAAGTATAAAAGGAATTATTTATGGTTATGTAGAAACTTTAAAGTGGGGTGATTATAAAAGTGAGTGGTAAAAAGAACAAAAAAGAAGAAAAGCTTATAGATAATACTGAAATAAAAGGTGTTATCTTTATTGCAATAGGTTTTTTAAGCTTTGTAGCTATATACACAAATCTTGCAGGATTGTTATCTTCTTTTGCCCAAAGAATTTGCTTTTTTATTTTAGGGGTAGGAGCATATGCAATCCCAGTATATCTATTATATTTAGGTTTTAGCTATTTAAAAAACAATGGAACCATTGATGTAGATAAAAGAATGGGTGGAGTAACATTATTAGTATTAACATTTATTTTACTTGTAGGAACTATATATATACAAACTAGTGAGAACCCAGAGTCTTTTGGAAAAAACTTAAAGACAATAGTAAATCTTATTAGTGATGGAAAAGGTGGATTTAATGGTGGTGTTGTAGTATATTTTATTACTTTTACTTTATATAAGCTAATAGGAGCAATTGGTTCATATATAATTTACATTGCACTAGCTATAATATCTTTTATGTTAATATTTAAGCTTTCTGTGTTAGATATGGGAAATAAAGCAAAAGATATAAAAAATAATATTAAAAACAAAAATAACAATAATGAAAAACAATTAAAAGTGAAAAAAGAAAAAAATAAAAAAGAAACTTCTAATGAAGAATTATTAGAAGGAGTAAATAAAAAAATAAAAGTTTTAGATTTTATGAAGGAACAGTTGCCAGAAGAAAATAAAAAACAAGATGAAATAAAGATAATGGAACCTATACAAGCAACTAGTGAAGCTTTAGAAGAAACAAAGCCATTAAAAGAAAAGCTTAAAAAAAATACTGATGTTAATAAAGAACAATCTTCAATAAAAAAAGAAAAGCTTGATAATGATTTAAAAGAAAATATTAATAAAGAAATTGATATAAAGCTTAATGAAGAGGGAGAAATAGAGCCTAAAAAATATATATTCCCTAAAACTGACCTTTTAAAAATGAATTCAGGAACTAAACTTAAAGATTCTGATAAGCAAGAACTTATAGAACATGCTAGAAAATTAGAAGAAACTCTTGAAAGCTTTAATGTTGAAGCAAAAGTTGTACAAGTTTCTAAAGGTCCTTCAGTTACAAGATTTGAACTTCAACCAAGTCCAGGAGTTAAAGTTAGTAAAATAGTTAATCTTTCAGATGATATAGCCTTAGGTTTAGCAGCGTCTGGAGTAAGAATAGAAGCACCTATTCCAGGAAAATCAGCAGTAGGAATAGAAGTTCCAAATAAAAAGCAAAATCCTGTATTTTTAAGAGAAGTGTTAGAATCAAATGAATTTCAAAAATCTAATAAAAAATTAGCTTTTGCCCTAGGCAAAGACATTGCAGGAAGTTGTATTGTTGGTGACTTAAGTAAAATGCCTCATACATTAATTGCAGGGGCAACAGGCTCAGGGAAAAGTGTATGTATAAATTCACTTATAATAAGTTTGTTATATAAATATTCACCAGAAGATGTTAAGCTTCTTATGGTAGACCCTAAAGTTGTTGAACTTAGTGTATATAATGGAATTCCTCATTTATTAATTCCAGTAGTTACAGACCCTAAAAAGGCAGCAGCTGCATTAAATTGGGCAGTAAATGAAATGACAAGAAGATATAATTTATTTGCTGAAAAAGGAGTAAGAAATATAGATTCATATAATGCTTTATTAGAAAAGGGAGAAATAGAAGAAAAACTTCCCTTTGTAGTAATTATAGTAGATGAGCTTGCGGACCTTATGATGGTTTGTCCAAATGATGTTGAAGATTATATAGGAAGACTTGCACAAATGGCAAGAGCTGCTGGTATGCATCTTGTTATAGCAACTCAAAGACCTTCTGTAGATGTAATAACAGGGGTTATAAAGGCAAATATTCCATCAAGAATATCCTTTGCTGTATCTTCTCAAGTAGACTCTAGAACTATTTTAGATAGTGCAGGAGCAGAAAAACTATTAGGAAAAGGAGATATGCTTTATTATCCTGTAGGAGCTTCAAAACCACTAAGAATTCAAGGGTGTTTTATTTCAGAAGAAGAGGTTGAACAGGTAGTAGAATTTATAAAAAATGATGATGATAAAGGAAGCCTTTATAAAGAAGAAATTTTAGACCATATAAATAAAGAAGCAGAAGGAAAGTTTTTAGAAGATAATAATGAAGCAGATGAACTTCTTCCAGAGGCAATAAAGCTTGTGGTAGAATATGACCAAGCATCAACTTCATTTCTTCAAAGAAGACTTAGAATAGGATTTAATAGAGCTGCAAGAATAATGGAGCAACTTGAAGAACGTGAAGTAATTTCACCTAGAGATGGAA
>ONGV01000077.1 GCA_900317445.1 uncultured Eubacteriales bacterium
AGTATGTTCCATCAGAATAAAGTCCATCTTTTTCTTCTCCACTTGAATTTCCTCCAGTACTTATTGTATAAGTTGTTCCTTTCTTTAAATTTGGTGAACATACAACAACTGATTGATATTGTTTTGATGGTGCAAATGTAAGTATTGAATCACCATTTTCTTTTGAGATATTTACTAATGTTTTTGCCGCTTGAACTGATGAAAATCCTATGCTCATAGAATATTGACTTGAAGAATCACTTGGTGTTTGAACCATTCCTAAACCTCCTGCTGCAACTAATAATCCTCCACTCATATTAAATTCACTATTATAATCTAATGCTCCATTTCCTGAATCTGTTGGTCCATTTACTATTACTGTTCCATCTGTCATTTTTATTGAACCATTTGAATCCACACCATCTCCTGAGGCATCAATATATACATATCCACCATTAATATTAATCATAGCATTACTAGATGAATTAAAATTATTTTGTCCTAAACGACCATTTATTGAAGAGCCATCATTTCCACCAGCAGCATTTAATCCATCATCACTTGATACTAAATGAATTTCTCCATCATTTATTGTAATTGTTGAACTTTCAATACCTTCATAAGATTTAGTTATATTTATTTCTCCTCCATTAATATCTAGTGTAGAATCTGAGTGTATTCCATCATCTCCAGAAGATAAATTAAATGTTCCTCCATTTATAATCAAACTATCATTTGTGTGAAGAGAATCATCTGCTGAATCTATATTTAAAGTTCCATTTTCAATAGTTATATTGGTTCCTGCTTTTATCCCCTTTGTGCTAGTTGTTTCTGTGTCAGTTGAGGTAGTATTTTCTCCATTTGAAGTATTTTGATTATTAGGAGTGCCTGTTGGTCCACCATTTTCAAAGTTTTCATCCATATTTGGTCTAGTTGGAGGCTCTCCCATATTTTGCGAATCACTTCCGTCTGGTCTAGTTGGTGGTTCTCCCATATTTTGAAAATCACTTCCATCTGGTTTAGCTGGTGGTTCTCCTGCATTTTGTGAATTATTCATATTTGGTGCAGTTGATGATTCTCTGTTAGGTCTCATCATACCACCTTTTTCACCAACTCCTTCTTTATTACTTTTACTAACAGCATTTTCACTTCCACCACCTGAAGATATTTTAATATCTCCATCTTTAATAAGAACAGTAGTATCTGCTTGAATTCCATCATGTTCTGTGGTTATATCAATAGTACCACCTGCAATATAAACATATCCTTTTTCTGTTTCTTCTATATTATCAGTCTTTATTCCATCTCCGCCTGCTGTAATTTTTATATTTCCATCTTTAATTTTTACAGAATCTTTACCTTTAATTCCATTATTAACAGAAGTTACTGTAATATTTCCTCCAGTAATTTTTAAGTCATCTTTGCTTGTTATTCCATTGTTATAATTTCCATTAACAATTAAACTTCCTTCTCCACTTATTGTTAAATCATCCTTACTATAAATAGCTGAATTTGGCTCTTTAGATGATGAATCTTCAAAAACATAATTTTCACCATCTGTTATAGTATTATTACTTCCATCCTTTAAGTCAATAACAGTTTTATCAGCATTTAAAACATATATAGGAGCACTGTTTGAACAATTTATATCTATTCCATTTAATATTAACTTTACCTTATCATTATCTCCTGCATCTACAATAATTTGTCCATCATTTAGTTTTCCAGTTATTGTATATATTCCAGCTGAATTTATTGTTATTTTGCTTCCATCTACTGTTGCTCCATCTCCATTTAAATCTATTGAATCTCCATTTAAAATAATAGAAGCTTCATTATTTACTTTGCTAAAATCTTCTTCCCAATCATCATCTATATTTTCTGTTATTATTGTTGAAGTTTCTGATATATTTTTATTACTTTTTGAAGCACTTATTGCATAGGCTGATATTCCTATAATTGCTGCTATTGCAATTCCACATATAATTAATTTAATTTTTTTACTCATAATTAAACCACCTTATAAATTATTTTTTTCTTGTGGTACTGAAAGGATTACTCCTAAATTTCCATTTCTACATCTTATTTCATCTATAAACTTCTTTTGATTTCCACTATTCATAACTACACTATAAGTAATCTCAAACAATGAACCAAATTCTTTTGTTTTTATCTTTTTAAATTTCCATGATGAAGTATATTTCTTTAAAATATCATCAAATATATTTTCATAATTCAAGTTTTCAGGTATTGTTATTCTAAGCTCTAAACATGATTTGTCTGGTTCTGCATAATTTATAAACTTTAATATAAACATTATTAAACATAAAATTATAGTAAATAAAATTGCATATACAATATATCCCATACCTGCTGATAATCCAACTGCTAAGGTAAAGAATATGTAAGATATATCTTTAGGGTCTTTAGGTTCACTTCTAAATCTTATAATTGAAAATGCACCTGCTAAGCTAAAAGCTCTTGCAACATTGTTTCCAACTAATAAGATTATTATTGATATTATCGCAGGAAGCATTATTAATGTAATTGCAAAACCAGATGTAACTGTCTCTTCTTTGCTTGTTTTCATATAAGAAATACTAATTATTAATCCTAAAATAATTGATACAACCAATATAATTAATGTATTTGTTAAAGTTAATGACTCTCCTGTTGTTGATGTTAATATTGTGTCTAGCATACTTTTCCTCTCCCTTTTGTTAAATAATACTTTCTATATTCATTTCCATACTTTGAAAAACCAACTGGAAATATTGATAATTCAGATAAGATTTCTGAAAGCCACATTGGCATAGCCCCTAATATTTTTACCTCCATCAATCTCTCTCCTTCTTTTAAAAGATTTTCTCCAAAATCCTCTGCTGTAAGATTTAAATTATAACGTCTTGTCATTATATGATTATCAAATGTAAGCCTAAAGTCCTTATCCTCCTTGCCAAAAAAAGCTGTCCTTTTATAATGTATTGCAACTGCTGGATTTACTTCATTTCTACTTAAAAAATATTCTATTTCATTTAACACTTGATTACTCATATAATCATTAACATTAGGTCTTTCTCCAAATTCTAAAAGGTTGTTTACCTGTTCAAGAGTGAGTACCACTCTTCTTTTACTTACAATTCCATTTATTTTTTTCTTTATTTCTAAAAAAACTTTGTCATCCTTACTTTTTATAGGCTTATAACTTCTTAACCTAAGCTTCTCTTTGTAATAAGGTTTTGATAATGAATGTTCTATTATCTTATTATCTTTTGTATCATAATAAATATTAAATATTGAATAATCCTTTCCATTTAAACAATGCTCATCATAATTCATATACTCAAGCAATCTTGGAACAAGTAACTCATATTTTTCTTTATCTAATAAATATTTCTTTTCATATCTTTTAAATGTAGTTATAGCCATTTCTTTTTCCTCCTTTAAGTTTTATCTTTGAATTTATAATACAAAATGAAGCTTAAATATAACTTAAAATTTTTAACACTCATTTAACAAAAAAAGAGTATACATTATTTAATAAAATGCACACTCTCTTAACATAACAATATTATATTTATTTCATTGAATCTTTTCTTATTTTCTTTAAAGCTTTTTTAGAGCCTCTTTCTATATCTCTTTCAAGTTTTCTTTCTTTAAAAGATACAAAAAGTTGATTCATATCATATCCTTCTGGATATAGTTCTTTTGCTTTAATTTCAAGCTTTATTCTTTTATAATTTACTTTTATAAGCTCTTTATTTACCATAACTATTAAATTATTATCTCTATCTCTCTCTTTATAAACTATTCCACTTTTATTATTATCTAATAAAATTACCTTATCTCCTTGCTTATATTCATATAATTTTTCTTTATTATTTATATAAGTCTTATCTTTAGAAAGTTTACTTTCTTCAACCAAATCATAATTATAGTCTTTATCCTCTATATATCTTTTAGTTCTTTCAATTATTTTATTACTTATGCCCATTTTCTTTGCTATATACAAGGCATTACTATCTCCAGATTTTCCTATATGAAGTTTATAAAGTGGTTCTAAAGTATCTAATTTAAATTCCATTGCTGCATTTTCAAAATCAGGATGATTATTTGAAAAGTTTTTTATTTCTCCATAGTGGGTTGATGCAATAGTTATACATCCTTTTTTATATAGTTCTTCTAATATAGATATTGCAAGAGCTGCCCCTTCATTAGGTTCTGTTCCACTTCCTATTTCATCAAATAAAAGTAAGGTATTTTTATTGCTTTCTTTAATAATCTCACTTAAATTTTTCACATGAGAAGAAAATGTACTTAATGCATTTTCTATACTTTGGTCATCACCAATATCAACAAATATTTTATTAAATACAGCTATTTCTGTCCCTTCATCTGCTTCTATATGAAATCCACTTTGAACAGCAAGAGTAAGAAGTCCAACAGTTTTTAATACAACTGTTTTTCCACCTGCATTAGGTCCTGTTATAATGAGGCTTCTATATGACTTTCCAATCTCAAAATTTAATGGTACTGGATTTTTTATTAGTGGATATATCCCATTAACTATTTTTATATAACCAACTTCATTAAGCTTTGGCTTTATACCATTAATTTCTTTACTATATTTAGCTTTAGCCATTATCATATCATATTCAGCTATTACTTCTATATTTATCTTTATTTCTTTTAGCTTTCCATAAATCATTTCAGTTATTTCTGCTAATATTTTATACTCTTCAATGCTTTCTTCTGCTTTTAATGAAACCAATTCATAAGAATATTTTGATACTACGCTAGGCTCAATAAAAACTGTATTTCCTTTTGATGAAGTTTCAATAATTGTCCCATCAATTTTATTTTTATAAGAAGCTTTTATTGGTACTGTGAATTTTCCATTTCTCTCACTTACAAAAAATTCTTGTAAAGCTTCTTTATTAGATGGATTTTTTATAAACCTTTCTAATTTTTCTTTTATCTTTCCTTCACATAAATCTATTTTATTTCTTATTTTTCTAAGTTCTTTACTTGCATTAGAATCTACAATACTACCTTTAATTGATATATTTATTTCATCTTCAATAAATTCTAATGATATTATATTTTCACCATAGGCTGATAATGTTTCTGCATATCCTTCTTTATCTTTTATAAAGTTTTTAATCTTTCTACAACCTCTTAAAAAATCACCTATAGTAACTAACTCAGAAGGCTCTAGCACCCCACCCTTATCCATTTTTTCTATTAAAGGATTAATATTAAAAACTCCTTCAAGAGGGATGTGATAAGAGGCATCTAATAATCTTCTTCCTTCTGAAGTTTCCTCAAGCCTCCTATTAACCTGTTTTATATCTGAAGAAGGTTTTAGCTTATCTATAAGCTCTTTACCCAAACTACTAACACAATAAGATTTTACTAACTCTTTTAGCTTTGCATAATTTAATTTTTCTATTGTTTTATTATTCATAATTCTTTCACAATCCTTTCTTATTGAAGGCTTGAAAGATATTGCTTACACCTA
>ONGV01000072.1 GCA_900317445.1 uncultured Eubacteriales bacterium
CTCTTCTTGATTTAATTTTTGTTTTAACTTCTTGTTTTCTTTTTCTAATTTGTCTATTCTTTTCATAAACCATAAAATTATTTCTTTAGTTTCTTTATCCATAAATAAATCACTCCTTTCTATTTATATTAATTCTATTTAACTAAATATGTTCCTTCTATTTTAAAGATAATAATTTAAGAAAAAGTCCTGTACCCATTCCTATCTATTGCTTTAGCCATACAACTGTACTTTTTCTACTTCCATTTGAATCAACAAAAATTACTTCTCTTTTTTGAACTTTTCTTTTGATAAAAGATATATATTAAATAAAATGCCTAATATACTCATAACTCCAATTGCAATATATAATAAATCCTTTGTTTTTTGCCATGCAAACACTGAAAAAAATATTATAACAATTAATAGAATTAATAAAATTATAATTCCTATGTTAACAAGAATATTATTTAATGACTTGTTTTTACTCATAATATCACTTCCTTTTATAAAAGGTTTTTCTTTTAGTTTATAATTTAAATTTCTTATTTTGAAATTATATTTTTAATGTCTTTTGTAATATTTTCTACAGTTATTCCATTTTCTTTTAACAATTCTTCTGCTACATAACGGTCTGGGAAAGATTTTTTAATTCCATAATTTTTAACTTTCATATTTTCTGTTCCATAATATGAAGCTATTTTTTCTCCAAATCCACCTTCTAATATTCCATCTTCTAAAGTAATTACTAATTTGTGGTCTTTCTTTAATTCATCTAATAAGTTTTCATCAAGACCTGTAATGAATTTTGGATTTATTAAAGTAGCTTCTATACCTTCTTTTGAAAGAGTATTTAAAACTTCTTCTCCTAAAGAATAGAAATCTCCTAAAGCAATTATTGCAACATCTTTACCCTTTTTTGTAACTTCAAATTTATTTAATTTTGAATAATCTGTGTTATCTTCAATACCTCTTGAAACAACTCCCATACCAGGAACACGAATTGCTACTGGATTTTCCTTTTGTGTCATGGCAAAATTAAGCATTTTAAAGTATTCTTCCTTACAAGTTGGTGCAAGATAAACTAAATTTGGAATATTGCTCATCATAGGAATATCAAATAATCCAAGGTGAGTTACATCATTCATTCCATATACAGAAGCTGCAAATACTAAAATAACTGCTGGATTTTTATTTATGCATAAATCTTGAGAAAGTTGGTCATAAGTTCTTTGAATAAAGGTACTGTAAACTCCATAAACTGGTGTTCCACCATTTTTAGCAATTCCTGAAGCAAGGGCTACTGCATGTTCTTCTGCAATTCCTACATCAACAAATTGTTTTTTAGCTTTCTTTCTTCTATCTTCAGTAAAGCCAAATACAGTAGGAGTTCCAGATGTAATTGCAACTACCTTTTTATCCTCTTCCATTTTCTTTAATAAATATTCTGCTGTAAGAGTTCCAAAATCTTCTCCATCCATAGAGAATTTAGGCTCTCCTGTTGCTAATTCAAAAGGCATACCCCAGTGCCATTGTTCTTTGTGTAACTCTGCTGGTTTAAAGCCTTTTCCTTTTATAGTGTGAATGTGTAAAACCACTGGATGGTCTGTATCTTTAACCTTATTAAAAGTTTCTATAAGTTCATTAAAATCATGACCATTTTTTACATAATGATAGTCAAACCCCATTGCTTTAAAGAAATTACAACTTGCCTTTCCTTCTGTTTCCCTTAATTCTCTTAAATTCTTATAAAGTCCTCCATGATTTTCTGCAATTGACATTTCATTATCATTTACAATAACAATCATATTAGTTCCTTGTTCAGCTACATTATTTAATCCTTCATAAGCTTCACCACCACTTAAAGAACCATCTCCAATAAGTGCTATTATATTACCTTTTTCTTCTTTTAAATCCCTAGCTTTAGCAAGGCCACAAGCAAGACTTATAGAAGTTGAAGTGTGTCCTATTTCAAAAAAGTCATGTTTACTTTCTTCTGGATTAGAATATCCTGAAACATCATCATATTTTTTAGGATTCATAAAAGCATCCTTTCTTCCAGTTAACATTTTATGAACATAGCTTTGATGAGAAACATCATAAACTATTTTATCCTCTGGTGAATTAAATACATAATGAAGAGCAACTGTAACTTCAACAATTCCAAGATTTGGTCCAATATGACCACCATGCTCACTTAATTTTTTTAAAAGATTTTCTCTAATTTCCCCACTTAACTTTTCTAATTCTTCTACATTTAATTTTTTCACATCATCTGGTAAAGCTATTTTTTCTAAATACATAGTTTTAATCCTCACTTTCAATTTAAATAAATTTTTAATTATTGTTGCCATTTTTAAGGAGCAATAATTATATTTTATTTATATCACTTTGAGTTAACTCAAAGTCAATATATTTATTTAAATTTTTTCTTTTTCTAATGCCTTTTTCATTTCTTCTATTAATTTATATGGCTTATTAGTAAACTTATCTGTCTTTTTATGTCTGTCACTTCCTGCACTTGAAATAAGATTATATTTATTTGCTAAAGTTTTTAATATATTTTGTTTCTTTTCATCATATTTTATATAATAAACTTCCATAGCTGCTACTTTATTTTTAGCTGCATTTTTAAAATCCTTTATTAAAGTTTCTATTTCTTCATAAGTAAAATTATAATGATATGGATGGGCAAGTATTGGAATTCCTCCATTTTCAGAAATTAATTTTACACACTTGTCCATATCCATATAATGAATAAAATCTAAAGGGTCAATAAAATATGGTGAATAGTTTCCAATATATTTATCAAAAGCTTCATCTATACTAGATACATAATTTTTCTCTAATATAAGATGGGCAATTTGAGGTCTTCCTATTTGGTCAGAGTCTTTATATTGCTTAACTAAATCCTCATAACTTATATTTACACCTAATTCTTGAAGTTTTGACATAATGGCTCTTATATATTTTTCTCTTTGACTATGTAAATTATTAAATATACCACTTATTTTGTCACTTATTCCATTAAAAAATATTCCTACAATATGTATTTCTATAACTTTTCCACTTTTATTTTTATATAATGTACTAAATTCTGCCCCTGGAATAACCTCTAAATTATTAACCTTTCTAGGTTCTTTAATTGCAAAGGTATTATGGTCTGTTATTGCAATAGCTCTTAAATTTTCATCTTCAGCATCTTTAATTGTTTCTTCTACTGTTCTCATTCCATGAGACTTTGTTGTATGAATATGTAAATCAATACCTTCTGTTTTCATAATTCCCCCTATTTTAATGAACTTTTAAAGAAAGCTTCTTATATTTTTTATATTATTAATTTATTTTATAATATCATAATTATATACCTTAAGTAAAACTTTTTAGACTCATCTATTTTAGATATTTCTATAATATCAAATTAAACTTTTTAACAAAATTTATATATATTTAGACATTTTTTGTGATAATATTATAAGTAGACATTTATTAAAAAAATAGGAGGAAAAAACATGAATGAAGTAATTAAAAAAATTGTAACTAGAAGAAGTGTACGTAAATATAAACCAGATATGGTGCCAAGTGATGTTATTGATGAAATTTTAAAAGCTGGAACTTATGCAGCAACTGGAATGAATAGACAATCACCTATTATTATCTCTGTAACTGATAAAGCTTTAAGAGACAAGTTATCTAAAATGAATGCTAAAATTATGGGGAAACCTGATATGGACCCATTTTATGGTGCTCCTGTTGTATTAATTGTTTTAGCTGATAAAAGCTATCCAACCTATCTTTATGATGGTAGCCTAGTAATGGGAAATCTTATGTTAGCTGCCCATTCTTTAAATGTTGGAAGCTGCTGGATTCATAGAGCTAAGGAAGAATTTGAATCTGAGGAAGGAAAGGAAATATTAAAATCCCTTGGAATTGAAGGAAATTATGAAGGAATAGGTCATTGCATTTTAGGTTACAGTGCTGAAGAAGAAATAAATGTAGGTCCTAGAAAAGAAAACTATATATACAAAGTATAAACTAAAAGGAGCTCTTTAATAGCTCCTTTATTTTTGTATATATACTTTAGAAAAATTAGTCTCTCTTTTTTCCTAAGAAAAATAAGGCTACTGTTCCAGGGCCTGTATGGCTTCCTATGGTTGCACCTATATCAAATATTTCTACCTTTCCTTTTAAATTAGGGAAATTTTCTTCAATAAGTTTTTTAACTGCATTTGCATCATCTATACAATCTGAATGACTTATATAGCATTTTCCTGAATAAGAAAGTCCATTTTCTGCACTTTCTTTCATTTTTTCTACAATTCTTTGAATAACCTTCTTTTTACTTCTTATTTTTTCTCTTGGAATTAAGCGTCCTTCTTTATCCATATTAAGAAGTGGGCATATATTTAACACAGTTCCTACAAAGCCAGCTGTTTTTGATATACGTCCTCCCTTTATATAAAAAGTAAGGTCTGTTGAGAAAAACCAATGGTTTACCTTTAACTTATTTTCCTCAATCCAGTTATATAATTCATCAATACTTAAGCCTTCATCACGTTTGTCTGCAAGATAAGACATAATAAGACCATATCCTGAAGATGCTCCTAAAGAATCTACAACATATATTTTTCTATCTGGATACTTTTCCTTAAGCTCATCTCTTGCAATACAAGCTGAATTAAAGGTTCCTGATATTCCAGTAGATAAAGATACATGTAAAATATCCTTTCCTTCCTCTAAAAATTTAGTAAAGAATTTAATATATTCATCTACATTTATCTGAGAGGTTTTAGCCTCTGCTCCATTTATCATTGCCTTATACCTATCTTTAGGAGATATAGACTCCCCCATATCGTCTAAATACTCTTTTCCATCTAATGAAAAGTGAAAGCAAGCATACTTAATATTTTTTTTATTAAGATATTCTTTTGTTAAGTCTGCTGTAGAAGAACAGCTAATAACATAATCTGTCATAAAAAATCCTCCTTAAGTTAAAATTCTAATTGAACTTTTTTATTAAAGCCATTTTACCTATTATTAATTATTTTATCAATTCTTTAGCTTTATAATGTATATCTTACCATAATATTTATACAAATCCAAAATCAAAGATATTTTAATTATTATTAAATTGGCAAATTATTCAATTAATATAATTTTCCATAAAAAAACTACCATTAACAATTAAGCTAATGATAGTTTTTATATATATTAACTTAGATTAACCTAAGGAATATTCTGTTGTTTCTTTTTGGATAAGCTTTGCAGAATCCTTTGAAACAAAGGCTCCATTTTTAGTTGAAAATATACCTTTTTCAACTATTGTATCCATTAATGTTTGAACTTGTGTATCTGTAAGGTCTGTTTTTACACCATCTATAGATATTGTGCTTTTTTTTGTATTTTCACATACAAATGTTAAAGCTAAAGAATTTACTATAGCCATACTTTTCACCTCCTTTCATAAAAGCTTTAAAAAAATAGTTTTAGCGGTCTACTAATTCAGATACATCCTTTAAATAATAGAAACCAACAGGTTCAGCTAAAACTGCTGCTATAGCTTGTGCTACTGCATGAATATTTTCACTTGTTGCTGCAAGACTAATATTAGTAAAAGTTCTGTCTTTATAAACAGTATTACCCTTTTCATCAGTTTCACCAGTTGAAATTTCCATTACTAAAGAAGTTTTAGTAATATTTTTTTGAACTGCCATGTTTTTCACCTCCTTTATTTTTCTTATGTCTTATATATATGGCTATAAAAAAATTTTTTACAAAATTTTTTAAATTTATTTTTTTACTAAGCTATGAAAATAAAAAAAATAAGTTAAAATTACTTTTTACTGTGTAAAATTTAGAGACTTATGCAAATATAATTATATGTAGATATTTTTCTTTTCATTTTTTATAAAAAATTCTATTTAAATTTCTTTCTTTATAATTTTTTGCCATTTTTTTACAGTTATCTATTGACTTTATTTTCCAAATATTGTATACTGTAAATAGTAAAAATATTCCAAATATTTATGCCACTTCAAAGGGGGGATTTTAACATGGATTGTAATCATGTTGAAAATTTAGTAACAAGATTTATCGAAGAAGATGATTTAGAAGCTAAAGAAGAGCTTATTAAAAGCTTTATCCCATTTATAAAAAAATTTTCAAAATCAATATTTATTTATGGATATGACAAATATGATATTGAAAATGAATGTTATAGAGCCTTATTAAGAGCATTAACTTATTATAATTCTAGAAGTAATACCTTTGTTGCTTTTGCTATAAAAACCATTAAAAACTCTTTATATGAGATTTTAAGAAAGGCTAAAACAAGAGAGGTTACTGAAGGAAAAGAAACACTTATTTTTACAGATACTCTTGAAAATACTTTATTTTCTCAAGAATTGCCCATAGAAGAACAGCTTTACAATACTTTAGATAGTCTTATTTTAAAGGATGCTATAGATAAGCTGCCTCCAGATGAAAAGGTTTTTATAAACTATGTTTTTTTAAATGGACAAACATTAAAAAAATATGCTGAAGAATATCATATAAGTTATAAAGAAGCACTTGCTTTAAGAATAAGAGTTTTAAGGAAACTTAAAAGGATTATTGGTGGAACAGATGGATTTAATCTTTATATGAAAGGGTGATTATTATGGCAACAAAAGTTCCAAATATATTTATAGATAAAATTTTAGGCTCTAAAAAATATTATTCTATAGATACCCTACTTGGATTATGCTTTATGTCATCTGAATCTATTGATAAAAAGTCTTACTTTATAAAGACTGAAGATTTTTCTATTGTTTCCCTTGCAGAAAAACTTCAAGGAAAATATATTAAAGCATCTTTAAGGACTATTGTTGCTAATATTAAAAACATTATTTCACTTAAAATATTAACTAAAAATGAAGCTAATAATGAATGGATTCTTAAAGGCATGGAAGAAATGCACACTAAGGGTGGTAAGGGCTTTACACGCATTTCTAAATGGTTTTTTAGTGCAGATTTTTCATGCCTTACTTTAGTTGAAAAACGTATTTCTTTAGTTTTAGCAATGCTTAAAGGAAGTTCTTCTAGTAAATTTTATAAAGAGGATGAATTTATAATAAATCTTCTTAATTTAAATAATAGTATTTGGGCTAAAGCACTTGGAAGTCATGATAAATATTATGGTAAAAAAGTTATTAAAAAGTTTTTAAATAGAGGTTTTATTGAAAAAATTAATACAAGCTCTGTTTATGAATCTGCCCCTAAAAAAGTTAAAAATTTCTGCATTTCTTTTAAATGTAGTCTTTTTGTTAAGGCTAAAAAAAATAAAGCTGAAAGTGAAAATGCTGATTTTGTAATAGTTTTAAATAAAGAAGAACATAACCTTTTAAAGGATATTATAAATTTTTACAAAAGTTCTGGAAAAGAGATTTCTCTTAATAATACTGAACTTATGCATATAATACAAGCTATTGCTCCATTAAATTGGAATTTAAAATTTGCTGTAGCAAAGGATATAATAGCTAAATTTGTATCTATAAGATACTATAAAGATTCAAATGATATAGTTTCTCTTCCTAATTACTTGAAGGGAATTATAAATAATATAATCAAAAGACAAAAGGAAGAAATTCTAATATAACAAAAGATAAAATAATTAAAACACAAAATTTCATTATTTTTATATACCAAAAATCCTCTATTTTTCATGAAATATGAAAAACAAAAAGCCAGGCTTTAAATTTAAAAATTTAAGGTCTGGTTTTTATGCTTAAAAAAAATAAACCTATAAACAACAAAACTAAAAACATAACCTTATAATATAATCTTACCCTGTTTTTTAGATTTTATACAAAACTCTCTAAAAATTTTGTAAAGTTGTTTAAAATTATTAAAGAGTTATTTAAAAATTTTACAAAGTTGTTTTTTAAAGAAAAGCTAAAGCCTTTGAAAATACTTCTTTAAAAAGCTTCTTATAAAAACATAAAGTGTAAGTATATTAATAAAGGGAATGTTAATTAAATAATCGTAAGGGTAAAAATAAACTAGGAATATCTTCTTTAGGGTCAATAAAAAAAGTACAATCTCTATACCTTGATAAATAAAAAAGAATGTGGTAAAGCTGGTTTAGTTGCTATTGCTGGTGGTAAAAAGCCTGATAAAGTTTTTTTAATACGTGGAGATATGGATGCTCTTCCAATTAAAGAGGAAGCAGATGTGGATTTTCCATCTACAAATGGGAAAATGCATGCCTGTGGTCATGATATGCATACAACTATGATGCTTGGAGCTGCTAAATTATTAAAGGACCATGAAGATGAAATTAATGGAACAATAAAACTAATGTTTCAACCTGCAGAAGAGGTTTTTGAAGGCTATAAGGATATGATTAGTGCTGGATTATTAAAAAATCCTGATGTAAATGTAGCTTTAATGATTCATGTTATGGCAGGAATGCCTTTTGAAACTGGAACTGCAATTGTTTCTGATGGAGGAGTTAGTGCACCTGCTGCTGACTATTTTACAATTAAAATACAAGGAAAAGGATGTCATGGTTCTATGCCAAATAATGGTGTTGACCCTATTACTGTTGCTGCACATATAGTAACTGCTCTTCAAGAAATAAATGCAAGAGAACTTTCCCTTTCTGATGAAGCAGTTCTTACTATTGGTTCTATTCACGGTGGAAAAGCTGCTAATGCAATTCCTGACACAGTAGAACTTTCTGGTACAATACGTACATATGATGAAGAAGTAAGAGAATTCTTAAAAACTAGAATGACCGAAATTTCACAAGGTATTGCATTATCTTTCCGTGCGACTTCTGATGTTTCCTTTGGAAGTGGATGCCCTACCCTTGTAAATGACACTGATTTATCTAAATGTACAGTTACATATCTTAAAGAATTATTTGGTCCATCTAAAGTATTTACAGCTGGACAATTAAATGCAATGTCTGGAAGTAAAAAAGCACCTAAAACAGCTGGTTCAGAAGACTTTGCCTATGTTAGCCAAGAAGTTCCTTCTATTATGATTGCCTTTGCTGCTGGTACTCCAAAAGATGGATATTGTTATCCACAGCATCATCCTAAGGCAAAATTTGATGAAGCTGCCTTAACAAAAGGAAGTGCTGTTTATGCATATACAGCAATGCGTTGGTTAGAGGAACATAAATAATATGTTTTTTAATATTAACTTTATATATTATGAAATATTTTTTGAAAGAGGGTTTATTTATGAAAGAAATTATTTCAAGTCCGCTATTACTTGCTTTAGTTGTGATTGGTCTACTTTATATAGTAGGCTTCTCATTAGTTTATCTAAAGAAAGCATACACTCGTTGTGTAGAAATGGGGATTACTAAAGAAGTTTTAGCAAAAGTTATCAAATCAAGTCTTGTTTTTTCAATTGTTCCAAGTTTATCTATTGTAGTTGGTCTATTTGCACTAATTTCTGTACTTGGTACTGTATGGTCTTGGTGGAGACTTTCTGTAATAGGTTCTCTATCCTATGAATCTTTAATTGCAAGTAGTGTATCATCTGCTGTTGGTTTTTCTAGCAGTGCAGAAATGCTTGAAAAAGCAACTGGAAGTCAATTTGGTGTTGTTATGATTCTTATGAGCATAGGTATGTTAAGTGGTTTCTTAATATTACTTCCTTTTGGTAAAAAGCTTTCTATGAGTGTAAATAAGACTAAAGAAGCAAGCACTTGGAAATATGTTTTAAGTGGAACTTTTATGCTATGCTTATTTGCAGTTTATGTACCAGTATTATTATTTGGAGATTCAGTTCAAGCTGCTGTTATGATAACAGGACTTATAATTGCTATAGCCCTTGGTGTTATTGCTTCTAAATATCCAAAATTACGCTGGTTAAGTGAATTTATAATGGCATTTTCCATGATTGGTGGTATGATATCTTCCATCTTCTGGGCTAGTCTGTTTCTGTAAATATAATTAGGGGGAAATTATTATGAAGAAAGATAATATAGAAAAACAACTTATAGATCCATTTCAAACATGGTCACATAGATGGGGTCGTATTGGCACATTCATTGCCCTTGTTTATATGATTTCAGTTCCATTTATTGTACTTGGCTACTATGGATGCATCCCTTCTTTAGGACAAGTATTTAATTTATCAACTATTAGTATTTTAATGATTTACATACCAGTTGGAATTTCTGAAGCTGTAAGCTACACACCAATTCTTGGTTCTTCTAGTTACCTTACCTTTATTACTGGTAACATAATGAACTTAAAACTTCCATGTGCAGTAAATGCCATGAAAATTGCTAAAAAAGAAGCAAATACTCCAGAGGGTGAAGCTGTTGCTTCTGTTGCTGTTGCAGTTTCTTCTATTATGACTGTTGTTATTTTAGCATTAGCAGCACTTCTTAGTACATGGATTAGCCCAATTTTTGAATTGCCTGCTGTAAAAACAGCATCTAATTATATTATTCCTGCACTATTTGGTTCCCTTGCATTAGGACTTTTCTCTAGTACAAATTCAGGAAACAAGGTAGTAAAAAATGGTGTAATGGGTGTATTACCTGTGTTAGTTATAGTTTCTGTTTTAGCACTTGTGGTACGTATAACTTCTGGAGGCTCTTTATTTGGAATGGTAGGATTCTTAATTCTTTTCATGCTTCCAGTTGCTATAATTTCTTCACGTATAATGTGGAAAAAAGGAATTATAAAAGTTGTAGATAAAGATGAAGCTACTCCTAAAAAAGATAAATAAAATTTAATAACTTATATAAGTACATAAAAAAATTCCAGTAATGACACTTTTAAATTACTGGAATTTTATTTTTTATACTTTTTTTAATATAACATTAAGCCACTTTTCATTTTCTCTTAAAGCTCTTACATCTTCTGTAATATGTTTTTCTATTAACTTATACTCTTTTATATCTTTTATTAATTCTTTAAATTTTTCTTCTGTCATATCAGTAAAATATCTTCCATTTCTTTCACCTTCAAAGTTACCATATTTAAAAGATAAATAAAAATATCCTTCTAACTTAATCATGGTACTTATATTTTTAATAACTTTTTTTAATTCTTCATAGGGAAGATGTAAAAGAGAGGCACAGGCCCATACTCCATCAAATTTTATATTACTTTTAAAATCTTGAAATGTACTATTTATTACATCTTGTCCTATATAATTTTTAGCAAATTCACATAACTTTCTTGAGCCATCTACTGATACCACTTTAAAACCTTTATCTAAAAATGCTTTACTATCTCTTCCTGAACCACAGCCTAAATCTAAAATGCAGTCTCCTTTTTTAAGATACTTAATTAACATATTTTGCATTTTATTAAATTCTACATCTTTTGTTGAATTTATAAATAAATCTGAATTTTTATTGTAATATTCTATTGTTTTATTCATCATTTTCCTTTAATCCACTTCCTCAAAAACTTTTACTGAATCAACTGAAAGCTTTGTTTGTAGCCATGAGACAAGTTGATTGTGCTTTTCTTCTGTAAGGTGTTTTGGAAGTTTTATTATTGCTATTGTATACTTTTCTTGTATATTTTTATCATCATTCCAAGATTTTTGTGTTCCTATTGAACATTTTATTATTTCTGGATATAGAGCCTTTATTTCTTTTGTTATTTCTTCTACATTATAGTCTTCTTTTTCATATTGCATTAACTGGGCTTTATATTGAACCACTTCAGACTTTAACTCTTCAAGACTTTTATCTGAAATATTTGTTCCTTCATTTCCTTCTTTTATAAGCTCCTCTATTTCTTCTATTGTTACTCCTGCTGAAACTTCTGTTTGGGTTACATTAAGTTTCATATCTGAAAGATTATAACTTGCCAAATTATCTTTTATATTTTCTATTTTCTCTTCACTTAATTGCTTTCCAATAAGAGCAACATTAATTGTTTTTTTATCTTTATCTACTTTAGATTGGACAAGTTGTGTACCATCAAAATTAAATTCTTCTGATAAAAAGTTATTTACATTATTATCAAAAACAGTATCACATACAAGCTGATATGCCCATATTATGCTTGGAATTGTTATTACTAATGCAATTGTTAAAGTTAATCTTTTTATCTTTTTCCCAGTTTTTTCATTTACATAGTAAGGAGCATTATCCCAATGTAAGTCAAATGCTTCTAAAAACATTTCTTTAAAAGATTCCTTCTTAGGTTCCATAAATTTTCATCATCCTTTCACAAAAGCCCATTATATTCATTAAATATATTACTTTTCTTTAATTTTGACAATATCTAAAGTATTAATTATTACTTTACTTTTTTTCCTTGTTGGCTTTAATTTAATAATATGTGTTTACAAATAATAAAAAAATAAACTACATAGCTTTTAACTATGTAGTCTATTAAAGATAGGATATTTTTTACAGAATATTATATAGAATATTCTAAATATATGCCTTAAAAATTTATATTGCTAAAATTCTTGTTATTTATTATAAATGATTCTTACACTTTATCATACAATCTTTCTTATAAAAAGCTATTCCATATTTTAAAATATCTTTATATCCATCCTGTACTAATTCCATATCATATTTCTTTTCTTCTATCTAGTTTAAAGCCTCATAACATTTATTTTCTAAGTCATTTACATTCTGTGAAACCTTTATTTCTATAATTACTGCCTTTCCACGTCTATTAGGATATTTAATTATTATATCACTTCTTCCTATACCACTTTCTCTATTTGACTTTATTTCATAATTATCAATATTTGATAAAACTTCAACCAAAAATCCATGATAAAAATTTTCATAGGCATCATTAAAGCTTATAGTTTCTTCAAGAACAGATACAAGCTCCTCCTCAAAGGTTATCTCATCACCTTTAAACATTCCTTCATACATTTTCGAGAAATCTTTTTGCTTAATTTTATTATTAAACCATTCTATAATCATATTTTTATAAATATATCTTACTTCAGTATTAGGAATGGCCATTTTTACATAAATATTTTCTCCTTCCTGCCTCTTAGAAACTTTTTTCAAATATCCTGTAAATAAAAGAAAGCTCCATAAATTATCATCCTTTAAAATGGATATTATTTCTAAATTGTTAAGTCCAGTAAAGATACTTTCTTTGCTTATTCTTAAACAACCTGTAATTACTGAAAACTCTAAAAATGGATTTGTTTTTAATGCCGATTCAAATAAAGAACGAATAAAATCTGTCATTTCTTCATAAAAACCTTTAAAATAAGCATTTTCTAACGGTACATCATATTCATCTATTAAAATGATAACATTTTTTTGATAATGTATTGCTAAAACTTTAGATAAAAATACTATGGATTTTGCATAAGAAATTTTATCTGCCCTTCTTTCCATAATAGCTTTATATTTTTCCTTATCAGATTCTAAAATATCTTTATTTTCTAAAACTTCTTTATGACGCTCAAACTCATTTGAAATCTCCTCTACAATACTTAAATATGCCATTTCAAATTCCGGTTGTTTTGCTGATTTAATGAAAGACTTATTACTGGATACTTTCCAAAATGCTTAGTATATTTTTCTCCTTGCTCCATAATAGCTAAGCCATCAAATAATCTTTCATTATTTATAAGTCTTCCTAAATAATCATATCCAGTTTCAATCTAATAACTCAATTATATATTATTATCATATTCTAAGTAAATAAAAGTTTTATAATAAAAATAGGAAGCTCTGGAGGTGATATTGTAAAGATTATAAAAATAATTACAATAATTATAATTAGTATAATAGGAATTAAATAGTTTATTCCCTTTAAATATTTATAACAATGATAGCCTACAAGCTGTGCAAGTAATATACTGAAAAATAAAATCAAAACATCAATTACTAGACTTTCAATTCCAAGAGCACTAGTATATAAATAATATATAGTTGGCACTAAAATTATTCCTGTAATTATAGAAAAAAATGTAGCATTAAACCATCTATCTTTATTAATATTATATTTTTTATGTTTAAAAACATAATATAATATCCACCATAAAAGTAATGGAGTTAAAATTAGCTTTATATGTTCCCATATACTTTCATTTATTGGAGTAAAAAATCCTACAATAATATTTTTACCAGTAAAGTCATATACAAAATGAAAAAGTGAGCCAATAATAAACAAAAAAGGAACACTATAT
Source organism: uncultured Eubacteriales bacterium (assembly GCA_900317445.1). Taxonomy (GTDB): domain Bacteria; phylum Bacillota; class Clostridia; order Clostridiales; family Clostridiaceae; genus Clostridium. The sequence goes on from ONGV01000072.1 coordinate 14,125, forward strand.
AATATCCATTTTGACTCTTGTGATTTTGATGCTAAACAATTTTTTGATTGCTTTGCCATAATATCTCCA
>ONGV01000068.1 GCA_900317445.1 uncultured Eubacteriales bacterium
AATTAAACTTATATTAAAAAATAGTTTTCTTCTTTTATTAACATATATTCCTTCTCTTTATGAAAAGCTAAAATCTAATGAAAATAGCAAAACTAATACTAAAACAATTAATAAAAATATAGTTTTTTCTGAAAATGTAAATTTAAATGGCTGTTGTTTAATTTTTTCTCCTTTGTACATAAAAAAGAAAGATGGCTTATTTTCAAAAACTTTTATGTATTGCGAAGAGGAAATATTATTTTATCAATGTATTAAAGAAAATATGAAAACAATATTTGACCCTAAAATAAAAATTTTTCATAAAGATGGAGGCTCAACAAATCTTTCACTTAATAATAATGTCTTTGAAAAAAGAAGATTTTACTATAAAAATACTATTTATTCTTCTATTCAACTTCTTAAACTTATGCACTAGCCTAAACTAAATAAGAATTATTAAAGGTAGTTTAAATATTAATGATTTTTACTGCCTTTTATATATTTCTAAATACTTTTTCATCATATTCTCTATTGAATAATCACTTAAATTATCTTCTTTAATATTTATCATTTTTAAATTATCTGCTAAATAATTTATTTTTTCTGTAATATCTTTACTAGATTTTGGATTTATTTTTAAAATATATTCCCTTTCTTCAAATAAATTATTAAGTCCTGGTACATCGGCTATTATAAGAGGAAGCCCTGCTGCCCTTGCCTCAACAGCCGCAAGCCCAAACCCTTCCCAAAGAGAAGGAAGTATAAATATATCTGCTGTTTTTAAAATTCTTTCTACATCATCTCTTAATCCTAAAAAGTGTACTCTATTATTTAAATTTAATTCATTTATTTTTTTCTTTATTTTATCTTTAAGTTCCCCATCTCCTATTAAAAAAATATGTATATTTTCATTTGTATATTCCATAGCTTCTATAAGTTTTAAATGATTTTTAGCTTCAAAAAATCTTGCTACATTCACAAGCATAATATCTTCTTCTTTTATTTTAAAATCACTTTTTTTTAATTTTTTAGCATTTTTATATTTTTCTAAATCTATTCCATTATTTACTACAATAGATTTTTCTTTAGTAGACTTAAGCCAATCATTTAAACTTTCCTTTACTGCTTCACTTATACAAATTATTTTTTTATATTTTTTATACATAAAATAATCGATTATTTTAAATATTTTTTTATTTCTTCTTCTATTATCAGTACTGTGTTCTGTTGTTATTAGCTTTTTTTTAGGTAAAAAAAATGCTGAATAAAGCTGTGCATAGGTTGTATGTGTATGAACAAAGTCACAATCTTTTGTATATTTATAAATATCTAATGCAATTTTAGGATTTAATACATTTTTGTATCCAAGCTCAATAATCTTAATATTATATTTTTTAAGTGTATTATATGGTATGCCTTTAACATCTAAAATACTTATAACTATTGTTTCTATTCCTTTTTTACTATATATTTCTGACAATTCTGCAACAAGGGTTTCTGCTCCTCCAGTTGTTAAAGATGAAATTACATGTGCTACTTTCATATTTTTTCTCCTTCATAACACTTTTTTTTCCAATATAAATATAATAAAAAACCTAATGGTATAGTAATAGTTACCATTAATTTGCTTTGAACATTTTTATATAAATCTTTTATTTTTATTTTTGCAAAAAATCCATAAGTTGAATAAAGCCAATAATTTTTAAATCTAATCCTTAAGTTTATATCATTTTTCATTAAAACTTCTGCTGATTTCATAGAACCTAAAGGATTTTCTACTCTAAGTCTTCTTCCTGACATAGTTAAACCATCTTCTAGATATTCTGCTATATAAATCACTTTATTTATGTATACTAAATCATATTTTCTTGACACTTCTATCCATAAAACATTTTCTCCAATATATTTTTCATTATCATACTTTGGAAATTTATATTTTTTTACTATTTCTGTTTTTAAAATTTCTGCTTTTTCTCCCCATTTACTACCCTTATTATACTCTTTTACATGATTAGATATAAATTCATCCTTTTCAAATTTTCTTCCCATAAGATTACCATTTTCCCAGGCTTTAAGATATACAAGTCCTGCTATACTTTTATTGTTTCTATATTTTTTCCAATCTTTTTTCACTTCTTCTATAGCATCCTTAGGAATATAATCATCAGAGTCTACTATAAAAAATAATTCTCCTTCTGCCATATGGCATCCAACATTTATTGCAATATGTTTTCCTTCATTTTCTTTTTTTAAATATTTTATAGGAATAACATCTTCTTTTATAAAACCTTCAACTACTTCCTTTGTGTTATCTTTTGAGCCATCATCTACTATAATCCATTCAAAATCTTTATTGCTTTGTTCCTTTAAGCTTTCATATAATCTTCTTAAAAGTCCAGCCCTATTATAGGTAGGAGTAAAAATGGTTACTAGATATTTATAATTCATTATAAATTTCCTCCATAAACTTATTTACTTTTTTTATATCAAAACCTTTTATTTTTTCTAAATTAAAGTTTCCCATTTCTTCTCTTAAAAATTTATTTTCTATAAGCTTTTCTATTTTAATTGAATATTCATCTAAATCATCAGATTTTAAAAGATATCCACCTTTTGTATTTTCTATTAAATCCTTATTTCCTCTAATGTCAGAACAAATTATAGGAAGTCCTGAAGCCATTGCTTCCATTAATGCTACTGGCAATCCTTCTTGTTTAGATGGAAAACAAAATATATCTGAAGCTTTTAATATTTCTTTAACATCTTGCCTATATCCTAAAAATTCTACCTTTTCTTGAAGATTTAATTCCTTTGAAAGTTTTATAAGTTCTTCTTTTTTTGCACCTTGTCCACATATTATATACTTAAAATCACCTTTAACTTTTTCTAAAGCTTTTAAAATAACCTTATGATTTTTTCTACTACTAAGCTCCCCTACAGATACTAAAACCACTTCATTTTTTATATTAAATTCCTTTAAAATTTTTCTATCTCTCTTTATATCTTTTATTTTTTCTGTGTCTATACCTATGCCTGGAACATATTTAACTTCCTTTGCTTTAAAGCCTTTAGCTCTTTTATAGTCTTCTTTATTTATTGTAATAAGACAATCTGTATACTTTGAGCAAAATTTCTCTATTGGATAAAATATAATCCAATTTTTTATTGGTGCTCCTTTAAAAAAGTGAAATCCGTGGGCAGTGTATATAAGTTTTCCTCCTTTTTTTCTAAAATCTTTAAAAGCAAGTCTTGCAAGTACTCCACCTATTGGAGAATGACAGTGAAGAATGTTATAATTATTTTCACTACATATTTCTTTTATTTTTTTATATGAAAAAATCATTTCTTTTATAGCTGTTATTTTTCTTGGAATTGGAACATTATACACCTTTATACCCATATTTTCTAATTCTTCTTTAAATTCTTTTGTTCTTTCATCTGATGTAGTATTTCCAAAAGAAAAGTTTGCAAGTACATGAACTTCATATCCTAAACTTTTAAGGATTTTTATATTTTCCATATTAAACTGGTCTATCATAGATGCTACTGAGCTTAGCATTAATGCTTTTTTCATTTAGTTCTCCTTATTTTACCTCTTAAAATTAAATACTTTCTATTCTTTATCTTTTATAGTATATATTAAATCTACTTTTTTGTTTATTTCATCACTTGGATAGATATTGTCTGATAGAAGTTTTATGGAATTTTCTTCTATAAATAAATTTTTAAATGTTATTTTATTTATCTCATATAAGGCTTTCATTAAAAATCTAGGAATAATTATAACTCTTTTTTTATTTCTTTCAATTAAAAGTTCTCTATAGGTATATGGTTTTTTATCACTTATATTATAGGTATTTTTTCCATCTTTATTTTTTAATAAATAATCTATAACAAGGTATATATTTTTTATATTGCATAAGCTTACCTTTTTAAGTCCATTTCCTACTGTATAGCCTAAGCCTTTAATTTCTGTTCTTTTTCTTATATTTCTATCAAAATTTTTAGAATATACTGAAGCTAATCTTAAAATGCTATAGTCTCCCTTTAAATTTTCTCTTATATAGCTTTCTGAAAGCTTTTTAGATACCGCATAAGGTGTTTTAGGACTAATAGTTTCATATTCTCTATATTCACTAATACTAAGGCGTTCACCATAAACAGAAATTGTGCTTAAAAATATAAAGGATTTCAATTTTAAAAATTTATTACACATATCTACTAAATTTTTTGTACCATCATAATTAATTTTTATAAATCTTTCTCTTGAAAGGTCATCTCCTTTATTATGGGCTAAAGCTGCACAATGTATAACTACTTCTATATCAGAATTTTCCTTAAAAACTTTTTCAATACTTTCCATATTTATAATATCACAGGAATAATATTTATTACAGCCATTATAACTTTCTTTTTTACCAATTCCAACAATATAAAAGCCTTCATTTCTTAATTTTTTACATAAATATGAGCCTATTATTCCATATACACCTGTTATTAAAATCTTCATAAATTAATTTACCCCTTCTTTTACTCCCTCTTTTTTTATTACCTTAAAGAAAGTAAGAAATAATATTTTTATATCAAAGCAAAAACTTTGTTTTTCTAAATATTCTTTATCAAGCTTAACCTTTTCTTCTAAGGAAATTTCATCTCTTCCATTAATTTGTGCCCATCCAGTAAGTCCTGGAACTAAAATATTTATTCCTTCTTTATTTCTCATTTCCTTTAAATCATATTGATTATAAAGAGCTGGTCTTGGTCCTACAAGGCTCATTTCCCCTTTTAATATATTAAAAAGTTGTGGAAGTTCATCTAAACTTGTCTTTCTTAAAAATTTTCCTATAGGAGTTATATACTTTTCTGGATTTTTTAATAAATGAGTTGCAACATCTGGAGTATCTGTTCTCATTGTTCTAAATTTATAAATATAAAATTCCTTATTAAGTCTTCCTATTCTTTTTTGTTTAAAAAATACACTTCCCTTTGAAGTAAGCTTTATTATAATTGAAATAATTAATATTAAAGGTGATAAGATAATAAGAAATATTCCGCTAACTAAAATATCAAAAATCCTTTTCATTTTTCTACCTCTTCTTAAATCTTATAAAATTTCATTTTCTTAAATAAATAAGCATAGCTTATCTACTATGCTTATAATACCATATTTTTCATTAAATTTTGTTACTATTATATTAAAATATACTAATAAAAAACATATTTTTTAAATATTTCACTCTAATTTATTCCTTATCATATGCCACTTCTATTAAAGCTTCTTTTTCTGATATTTTCTTATTAGGAACTTCATTTTTATGTTCATTAGAATAAATATCTCCAATATATGTAGGTACAACTTCCTTTAACTTTTCCTTTGTTTTTACTATATTTCCTGTAGAAGACACCTTTATAAGTTCTTTAATATTTTCTTTAACTTCATTAAGATTAAAATCTCCTGGCCTTGCTACAAATATTTTATTATGGGCTGTTTTTGTTAATCCTTCTTCATTCATAAGAAGTTCTTCATAAAGCTTTTCTCCTGGTCTTAATCCTGTTATTTCTATTTTTATATCCTTATCTGGAACAAGTCCTGAAAGCTTTATTAAATTTACTGCTAAATCATAAATCTTTACAGGTTTACCCATATCTAAAATAAATATCTCTCCACCTTTTGCATAAGCACCAGCTTGTAAAACAAGTTGAGCAGCCTCTGGAATAGTCATAAAATATCTTGTTATTTCTTTATGGGTTAAGGTTATTGGTCCCCCTTTTTTAATCTGTTTTTTAAATAATGGTACAACAGAACCATTAGAACCTAAAACATTTCCAAATCTTACTGCAACAAATTCTGTTTTACTTTCCTTATCTATTGATTGAATTATCATTTCACATATTCTTTTTGAAGCACCCATAATATTTGTTGGATTTACAGCTTTATCTGTAGATATAAGAACAAATCTTTCAACATTAAATTCACTTGAAACTTCTGCTGTATTTAAGGTTCCTAAATTATTATTTTTAAAGGCTTCACAAGGGCTTTCCTCCATTAATGGTACATGTTTATGGGCTGCTGCATGGAAAACAACGTTAGGTTTATATTTACTAAATATTTCTCTAAGCCTTTCTTTATCTCTTACAGAGGCTATTAATGTTATAAGATTTAAATCTTTATAATTACTTAAAAGTTCATTTTGAATATCATAAGCATTATTTTCATATATATCTACTATTATTAAGGTTTTAGGATTAAACTTAACAATTTGTCTGCAAAGCTCTGACCCAATAGAGCCTCCTCCTCCAGTTACTAATACAACCTTTTCTTTTATATATTCTGAAATTCCTTCATAATCTAACTTTATAGATTCTCTTCCTAAAAGGTCTTCAACTTTAACATCTCTTATTTGCCTTATTGCACCTGTAGTATCTTCAAGTTTAGATACATTTGGCATAACCTTTACCTTTGCACCACTTTCTTTACATATATCTATTATATTTCTAAAATCATCACTATCAACATTTGAAATTGCAATTATTATTTCTTCAATTCCTCTTTCCTCTACGATTTTAGGAATATCATTTCTATTTCCTAATACCTTTACTCCACTTATATTTAACCCAATCTTTTTTTTATTATCATCTACAAAGGCAACTACTCTTTTATCATATTTACTATCTTTTCTAAACTCTCTTTCTATAAAAGCCCCTGTTTCTCCAGCCCCTACAACAAGTACCTTTTTATATGTATTAATTGGTGAATTTAAATAAATTAAAGTTCTTCTTATTTCTCTCCAACCTATTCTTATTCCATTACAAAAAAGCATTATAAGTATACAAGCCATTATTGTAACCATAAGAGGCACTCTAGGACTTTGAGGAATTGAAATAAAAAAGGTAATTACTCCAACTAACAAAGTTCCCTTAAGACCATTCATAAATTCCTCTACACTATCCATAATCCAAAGGCTTTTATATTGTTTTAGAATAAAAAATACCATTAAATATAAAAAGGTGAAAAATGTTATTTTATCAAGATAGCTAATAAATACCTCTATCATTTCCTTCATAGAAATATTTCTAAATTTAAATCTAAATATAATTGCTATAAAATAAGAGGTTAAAATTAAAATTCCATCTATAATGAACATTATTAACCCTTTTAACTTTTCATTTTTAATCATAAATATCTCTCTTTCACCCTATATATAAATTTAAACTTTTCCAGTAAATCTTTTCTTTAAAAATTTAAAAGCAAATTTAGGATCTGTTATAAAACCTTTCATTAATATAGGTAATGCATAAAGTTTTTTATTATGAATTGAACATACATAAGCCATATTATCAAAAACTCTAACCTTTGCATATTTATTTTCATCATAATATTTCTTATATTTACTATAAAGCATTTTATATCCTGTAAGACTTTTATTAAAATTCTTTGATATTTGTTCATCCTTATGTATGTAATGGTTAAATAAATAATCATCAACACCAAAGGCATCATAATCTTTAGTTATTCTAATACACATTTCATAATCTTGTCTTGCTGGAAATTTTTCATCAAAATTTCCCACCTTATCAAAACACTCTTTTTTTATAAGAAATTGTGTTGTTGTTCCTATATAATCTTCTTCAAGCATATCTTTAAAGGTAACATTTTGTTTAAATATTTTATTATATATAGTTTTCTTTGGAGGTTCATAATTTTCATCTACAATATATCCATTACAAAATACAATTCCTATATTATCTTTAAAACATTTAATTTGTTTTTCTATTTTTTCATTTTCCCATGTATCATCATCATCTAAAAATGCTATAAAATCACCTTTAGCATTAGCAATACCATTATTTCTAGAAATTTGTGCTCCTTTATTTCCATCATTTTTTATATATTTTACATTTGAATAAGCTTCTGTGATTTTTTTAATTTCATTACTAAATTCACCAACAGTTGGATTATCATCAACTATAATTATTTCTATATTTTTATAACTTTGATTTAATACGCTCTTAATAGCTCTATGAACTATACTAGGCTCTCTCTTATAGGTGGTTATAATTGTACTTACTAATTTTTCTGCCATTAATAAACTCCCTCTCTTAATAATATTTATTTTCTTCCTATAGCTTTTTTAACCACTGATTTTATTTTTATCTTTGCTCTTACCTTAAAACTTGGTCTAGTTAATTTTTCTATAACAGAAATCATTTCCTTTTTCTCTATTTTTTCAAAAAACTTTTCTCTTTTATCTGTTTTAAAAGTAGGTTGTATAATGCATTTATTTCTGCTTATAGCAAAATCTAAGTCTGTTTTTTTATATTTTATCTTACTTGATATTTTTTCTAACACATCTTCCCCCTTTTTACTATTTATTAATAATAAAGAGGAACCTTTATCATCAAAAAAATCTAGATGTTTATCATAAACTCCCCAATAATCTGCTAATGAAATATCTGCTCCATCTGAAAAGTTCTTAGACTTACATTCATAACAAGAAGGTCTTAAATATAAATTTTTCAAAAATCCTTTTAAATATGGATCTTCTTTTAAATCCTTTGTATAGCACTGATTATTATCAAAATTTGCTGTAAAACTAAACTTTCTCCATCCTATTCTTTTATCTCTAAAGCTAATATTATTTATATTTGAATTATATTTATTTTTTAATATTTCTTTATATTTTTCAAATACCATAGGACTTGGTACTCCATGGCATATAATGTCAACTGCTAAAAGATTTTCATATTTCTTATTTAAATATAAATTCAATGCTTTTATTTGACATTGAGTTCCAGTAAATAATACCATTCTTCCTTCTTCTAAAAACTTTTTAGCTTGTCTATATGTATCTCCTATCTGGCTTTGTACATATTTTGAACCCTTAAACTTTTCACATCCTTCTAAAGTTTCTGCATAGGAATGTTTTACAACAAAGTTTTCATCAAAACTAGCTCCAAAAACAACACCATTTTTATTAATTACCTCTTCACATAATAAAATAAATATTCCTCCAGATGAACTACTTTTACGAGCTTCTTCATCTGTATTATGGCACACATACCCTTCATAATTGTATTTTTCTAAATTAAGATTTTTAAATGTAGGACAAGTTTTCTCACAAAGTCCACAATTTATGCATTTTTCTTTATCAACTACAGGATAAGCAAAGCCTTCATTATCATATTTCATTGAAATACACTTTTTAGGACATATATTTACACATCCATAACAACCACAACATTTATTTTTTTCTAATATTTCTATCATCTCTTAAACCTCAAATTTTTATTATAAAATCACTTTTATTATAATATCAATATTTTATTATTAATTCAATATTTTACTATACTTTTACATAAAATTGTTTTTTGCTAAAAAGGCTTCTTATAATACTAAAATCATTATAATAAACCTTTTTTATTATCTTATTTTATATTCCATAGCTTTTCTTACTACATTACCATAAGAATCTTTCACATCTACATATAGAGTTTTATTTCCTGTTAATCCTGTTTTCCACTGACAGGTATTTGACTCAGAATAATCTCTTATAAGATACCAATTTCCATCTTCTGATTTTAATAAAAATTTATACTTAAGGCTTCCTGTACCTTTTGCATTTGCAGTTAATTTAACTACTGTTGAAGAAGTTTGTGGTGAAGCTTTATCTGTTGTAAAACTTGTTATCTCAGGCTTAGAGACTTCATTTATTTTATAATTCATACCTTTTCTTACTACATTTCCATAAGAATCTTTTACATCTACATATAAAGTTTTGTTTCCTGTTAAGCCTGTTTTCCACTCACAGGTATTTGATTCAGAATAATCTCTTATAACATGCCAATTTCCATCTTCTGATTTTAATAAAAATTTATACTTAAGACTTCCTGTACCTTTTGCATTTGCAGTTAATTTAACTACTGTTGAAGATATTTGTGGTGAAGCTTTATCTGTTGTAAAACTTGTTATCTCAGGCTTAGAAGCTTCATTTATTTTATAATTCATACCCTTTCTTACTACATTTCCATAAGAATCTTTTACGTCTACATATAATTCATAATTTCCTTTTTTAGATGGAGTCCACACATAACTATTTGTACTTGCATAATTTCTTATTATAGACCAATTTCCATTTTCATCTTTAAATATAAACTTGTATTCAAGATTACCTATACCACCACTAGCCAAAGCTTTTAATTCTATATCTGTTCCAACTGTTTGTGGTGATGATAATCCTGCTGTAAAACTATTTACACTTAAATTACTACTCATATTAACATACTTTTTACCATCTACAGCATAGGCAACAGCTTTTGCTATTTTATTTTGATAACTATCACTACTTGTTTTTAAAACATCAGAATTATTAGTTATAAAACCACATTCAATTAATATAGATGGCATTTTGGTATTTCTTAAAACTGTAAGATTACCATCTTTTATTCCTCTATTATATGTTCCAATTGCAGAAGATATATTGTCACAAGTAAGCTTTGCAATTTCTTTTGATTTTGAAAGTTTATTGTTACTTTGGCTTGGAAAACCTGCATCAGGTTTTGAAGTTGTATAATATACCTCTGTTCCATTAGCTGATGAATTAGTAAATGAGTTTTGATGAATACTTATAAATAAATCGGCATTTAATTTATTAGCAAAATTTGCTCTATCTTTTAAAGATACTGTACTATCATTTGCTCTTACCATTTTTACTAAATATCCTCTGTTTTTTAATTCAACCTCTGTTTTTAGTGCAATATTTAAATTAAGAGTTTTTTCTATACGTGAACCTGAAACTGCCCCTGGGTCTGTTCCTCCATGTCCTGCATCAATAACTACTACTTGTTTTTTTTCATAATTAAATGTAGTACTATTTCTTAATGTTTCTCCATTTAATCCAATGGATTCTACAGTAATTGTTCTTTTTCCATAACTTACTTCACTAGAATCTAAAATTGCACTATATCCACTTTTATTTGCATTTATATATGCTGGATATACCTTTGCTACATCTGGTCTTGATATTCCTAATGTAGCACTTTTTACATATTTTCCATCAATATAAATTTTTACTTCTTTAATTACTGAATTACATAAAGTCCATCCTTCTACTTTAATTGAAGAAGTATTTGTTGTAATTCCATTTAAGGGATAATCTATATTACCAATAGAAGGTAAAGTATTTCCACCATTATTCTCATTTTGATTTTTAGCTATATTTAATGTTCCTTCTGATGAAATTTTATTTCCTTTACTTCCTTCATAAACAACTTTAATTTTATAGGCTCCATTAGATAAATTTGATGTATTAAATTTTAATGAATATCCGCTCTTTTCAGCATTAGGGTAACTTGGATATGCATTTTTTACATCTGGTCTTGATATTCCTAATGTAGCATTTCCTATAAGCTTATCATTAATATATACCTTTATAGCTGAAATATTACTTTTACTTATGGCCCATCCTTTAATAGTTATATCTCCACCACTACTTGTTATTTCCTTTGTTTCTAAATTTTCTAAAATTCTTACTTCATTAGAAACTGCCACTAAAGAATTATATAAATTCATTATAGTATTTCCATAGTTTGCATTACTTGCCCATGCTTTACTTAAAGCTTGTACTGTTTTTGCTTTACCAAAAATATAAGAAAAATGTCTTGGGTCTGTTGTATTTTCTCTTGGATATCCACTAGCTCCTGCATATAATGCTAAATGATCAAGATGTGCATTTACTCCATCATCCCAAGTATTAAATCTTTGATGAGCATTAGGGTCTGTGTTACTTCCTCCTTTGCTTGTTTTCATTCCACAAGGATTTTTATAACTTTCATCAATAACTCCACCAAACTTTCCATAACCTGTTTCTACAGCAGCTTGTACATATGCCATTGTAGGATTAACATTTCCATGAGTTTTAGAATACTTCCAATATAAATCTGCTAATCCTATAAATGTATCTGTAGCATTTTTTCTTCTTGCCCATATTTTTGCTTCCTCTGCTGTTACTTTTGTTGTAGATATTATATTTATATCATCAAGTGCTTGTACTTTTATACTTGATAAAAGCCCAATACTTAACAATAATAGCAAAGAAAAACACAATATTTTCTTTAAAGTCTTCATTTTTTCCCTCCATCTTAATATTTACCCTTTTTCTATTATATATTGTTTCTACATATATCGCTACTATTTTTTATAAATAACAACATAAGGAATTGCCATATTAAAAATATTCATTAAATATTTCTTTTTACGACAATCCCTTATTTATTTTTATCTTCTTTTATTTATAGAAGTTACACACAAAGTTATAAATGAAGATATCATAATAAAAATTGTTTTTATAATAGATTTATTATCTTTAGTTTCTACTGATTTTTTTAAACTTGAAGAGGAAGTTTTTTTAGTTGAAATATTTGTTTCATTTTTACTATTTGTAGAAGTTTCTTTATTATAGCTATTTAATTCATTATTAGTATTATTTTCATTTTTTTCTTCCACTTCATTTTCTATTTTTTTCACTTCTAATTCTTTCTCTTCTTCATTTAACACTACCTCTTTATTAACCTCTTGTTTTGAGGTATCATTTGAATTACTAAAAGGAATAAAGTTAATATTCATTTCTTTACAATATTTAGCTATATATGAATCTTGTTCCCCAAATACAACTAAATTATGTAACCCTTCAAAAGCAGCTTGAATTTGTATTACTGATTTTGGAACTACTATTGTATTTAAAGATGTACAATTTTCAAAAGCTCCTACAGATATTTTTTCAACATTTTTAGGTATTTCTAAACTTTCAAGTGATACACATTGTTCAAAAGATGCTGGCTCTATTTCCTTTAATTCTAAAGGAAGTTTAACATTTTTTAAATTAGTACAATTATAGAAAGCAGAATATCCTAAATACTCTACAGTATTTGGAATTAAAATATCAGTTAAGTTAGTACAACTTGAAAATCCATTATTTCCTATAGATTTAACTCCCTCAGGAATAATAATTTTTTCTAAACTTTTACATCCATTAAAAGCATAATCATATATTGTTGTTGTATCATTATTAATTTTTACTTCATTTTCTTTTAGTCCTGCAGGACAACATATTAATATACTTTTATATTTACTATATAAAATTTTATTTTCACTTGAATAATTTTCATTATTTTCACTAACATTTATCTCTTCTAAATTTTCACACCAATTAAAGGCAGATTCACCTATTTCCACCACAGAATCAGGAATATTAATTCTTTTAATAGATGAACATTCTGAAAAAGCAAACTCATCTATCTCTTTTAATGTATCTGGTAAATTTAAATTTTCTAATAACTTACATGATGAAAAAGCTAAGGTTCCTATACTTAAAAGTCCTTTAGAAAATTCTACTGTCTTTAAAGAGGTACATCCATTAAAAGCAGATTTTCTTATAACTGTAACACTAGAAGGAATAACTACTTTTTCTATCTTTTTATTTTCTTTAAAAGCTTCTTCTCCTATTTCTGTTACTGGGATTTCATTTATTTTTTCAGGAATAATAACTTCATTATCTTTTTCTCCTATATATTTTTTTATAACTGCAAACTTATCATAAATCTCTACTTCAAAATCATTATAAATTTCTATTATACATCCTGTCTCATCATTACTTGAATGTGATTCTTCTTTAACAACTGTTTCTGCTGCTTTTACTATTTTTGCCTCTTCAATTGCCCCTAAAAATCCTGTTGTTACTGCACACATAGTAATTAAAGCAACTGCTCTTTTCTTTATAGACATATTTCTACCCCCTTAAAAATATTTTCCCTATTTTTATTTTACTCTTATCTGTAAACTTTTTCAATCGTAGTAATATTTTTTTAATATTTATTTAAATAAATAATTTTTTATTAACAACTATACATAAAAAAGCCATCCAACCTTAATATAGATGACTTTTTTTGTATAGAAAATATAAAATTTTATTTTGTTAAAACATTACCTTCAAATCCATTTAAATCTATTGTTCCATCTTTAAGAATTTCTTTTACTATATTTTCAGTTGTGGTAGATATATTATTATCTTTAATAGATACCACATTATCTTCAACCTTTACTAAAACATTTTTTTTATATAATTTTTCATCTTTTTCATTTATAATATAATTTATATTTATAACTCCATTTTGTCTATAAATAATATTTTCTAAAGTAATTGATTTATTCTCAGGAAATTTTCTTTCTATTTCTTTTTTTATTTCATCAAGAACACTTTGTCCATTTTCATATTTTATAAAATCTTCATTAGATATTTCTCTACCTTCATATTCTTTATAACCATTTTCCCAATATAAATAATAAGTATTTAAAGCATTTCCACTCCATATAACTGGTTCTTGCATGTTAGCTATTACTTCATGATTTGGTAATATAAAACTTAAATCCCCCTCTTTATCTTGAGAAATATATCCAGATGTAGTTTCTAAAACTTCCTCTGGTTTATCATTTTTTACTCCCCATAAAGTAGTACTTACTTCATTATTATCACTAAAAGTAGGGAACTGAAAGTGAATATTATATTCATTTTTTATTACTGAAGGAAAGTATTTTTTAGTTGATTTATCAGAAACTTTTTCTACAATATTATCATTTGCAAACCATATAGCTCCTTCAAAAGCTTCTCCACTCATCTTACCAACAACTGCATAAGCTTCATAATCATTGTCATTTTCATAATCCTCAAAAAAAAGGTCAAAAACTGAATCCTTTTCGCTTTTAAAATTAACAGCCTTAGAAATTTTTTCTTTAATATTACTTTTTTTCTTCTCAACAATTATATCATTATTCTTTTTATATATATCATTTATAGCTTCCCTTGCAGCACTAAACTTTTTTTCATTTATTAATTTTTCAACCTCTGAAATACTACTATCTAAAAAAGATAAATTTAAATCCTTTAATTTTTGAACACTAGTTGTTAATTCTTCAGTATATTCAGTTGAAATTTCATTTATAAAGCTTTCAAATTCTTTTTCTAAAGAATCAAAAGATGAATACTCTTTATTTTTAATAGCCTCTTCTGCTTTTAGTAAAAGTTTATCATACTCATCATTTTTCTCTGAAAAATAATTATCATAAATTCCCTTGCAGTCTTTTACAAAATTCTTAAATTCATCTATCTTTTTTGTTTTTGCATTATAATTTCCTGCTACAGCTGCAATGGATAAAACTATAACAAGGCCTATTATAGTAAATACAATATCCTTTATTTTCATCAGTTTTCCTCCATGAACAATAAAATGCACATTAATACTAATTTATATTATTATAAAACTCAATATAATTCTTTTTAAATATGCTATAACTAAATTTGTTTACATAAGTTTCATAGGCATTTTTGCTATATTCTTCTATTAAATTATTATTTTCAATTAATTTTAACATAGCTTCTGATAACTCTAAAGTATTTTTTGCCTCTACTAATAATCCATTAAATTTATTTTTTACTATTTCTGGAATTCCATCAACTTTAGTTGCTACCACTGGTTTTTTAACAGAAAATGCTTCTAAAGGTATTAATGGAAGACCTTCCCAAAGAGAACTTAAGACTATAAAATCCAACTGTTTCATAACATTTTGTACATCTTGTCTTTGACCTAAAAGTATTATATCCTTTTCTCTTTTTAAGCTCTTTATTTGACTATTTAAATTATCTTTTTCTGGTCCATCTCCAATAATAAAGAATTTAGCTTTTTTTCCTTTACTTAAAATTTTATCTGCTGCTTCAATATAATAATTCATTCCCTTTTGAGGACGTAAACGACCAATATTACCAACTAATACATATCCCTCATTCTTATATTTTTCAAGTTCAGGAATTACATTAAAATTCCCATCAAATTCTTCAACAGAATTATAAATTACAGTTACTTGTGATTCTTTTAATCCATAAAAATCTGTAAGATTTTTTTTAACCATTTCTCCAACTGCTATAACTTTTGCTTTTTTTAGAGAAAATCTTGTTAAAAATTTTTTATCTTCAAAAGTATTATGGGCAGTATTTATAAAGGTAAACTTTTTAAAAAAGCTTAAAATTCTAGTATAAAAAGCAGCCATTCTATGATGAGTATGTACTATGTTAATATTTTCATCCTTTATTATTTTAGAAACCATTTTTAAAGTTTTTATTATTGTAACTGGATCTTTTCTTTCTATATCTGGTATTTCATAATGTTTTATACCCATTTTTTCTAAGCGTTCAACATTTGCACCACCTAAAGTACAAACTACAATTTTATCTACAGAGTCTTTCATTGTATCACATAATTGTAATATAACTTTCTCTGTTCCCCCCAATTTCATAGTACGATTAAAATATAAAATATTTTTCATTATTAATCTCCTTGCTATTGTTCATCAAAATAATTATCTTTCCTTATAGCTATTAAGCACATCATTTATATATTTATCTGATTTCCCTCTTTCAATTGAAAGTAAAGTATGTACTTTATCATAATCAATACCTTTATCTGCTAAATTTACATTATCAAAACTACTTATTCCTCTTTCTTGTAAATTAACTAATTCTAATAAACTTGAAATACGACTACTAGCTAATTCTGGATATATAGATATAAATTGTTTCCTAAATATAATAGAAAAAACTGTTGCATGGAAAGAATCTGTTACAACATATTGAGCATATTTAATTAAGCCTAAATAGTTTTCTACTGTAGGACACCATACTAAATGTCCACTCCTATAAATATCATGCCAATTATAACTTATGTTATAAACAGGTAAATTATATTTTTTAGATAACTCCTTAGCATATATATCAATCTTTTTGTCATGATGAAGATTATAAGTTAATATATATTTCTTATTTTTATACTTATCATCAACATACTTATCCCACTCATTATCTACTAATAAAAGTGTTGGGTCTAATACTTGAGGACAATTTTTAAAACCTAAATCTTCAAGAATTTTAACACCTGCATTTTCTCTTACAGAAATATAATCATATGCTTCTAAAAGTTCTTTAGTTTCTTCTTTTTCATCATCTTCTAATTCACTTTTTCCAAAACTTGCTGCATAAGAAAACTTAAACTTATCTTTAGGCACAAATTTCAAAAATAAAGAATAATCTATTCCTTCATTCCAGTAACTATTCCAAACCTGATCACTACCTGTGCAATAAATATCTGCCTTTGGAACATCTTTTTCAAATTCTTCATATGTTCTATATGATTTACTTGTAAGTTTTAAATTTCTCTTTAAAAAGTCATCAAACACAACCATTTTCTTTATATATGATATAAAGATTATACATCTGCATGCAAATAATGCAACAAAATTCTTTTCAAATCTTTTACTTTTCCCCTTTAACCTTTTTAATAAACCTACATTATGATATCTGTCTGGATAATAGTCAAGAATTTCTACATCCACACCTTTATCCTTTATTTTTTCCTGCAATGCTAATGTTTGTAAAACTGATCCATAATTTCTTGCTCTATGCAAAGTAATAATTCCTATCTTCATCTAAATACTCCCTTATAAGCTATCTTAATCTTAATCACATGTTTTTATGATAATATATATTAATTTAAAAATCAATTATTTTCCCCACTATGTGTATACTTATGTATTTTTATATTTTTATTCTATTTTTTAACATTCTGAATTTAACTCTCATATCTTTATTTATACTTAAAAATATATGATTTAAAATAATTCCTTTGGTTTTAACATATTTTTTCATAGTTTTTGTATATCCAATTGAATTAAGATCTTTATAAAATTCACTTCTACAACTTGGTCGTTTAGAAGGCTTTTTAAGTGTATATTGTTTATAAATTGCTTCATCTAATGTTGAATTATATGTAGTTAAATAAGTATCTTTAACTTTATCAAAAATTTTCTTTCCTATTATAGTATTTACTAATACTACTGATATTCCTAAAGAAGAATCTCTTTCTGGATGAAATAATTCATATCCCAAATAATCGCCTATTGTTATATCTCCTATTCTTTTTGTATTAGTATATTTACAACTATAACAACACTCTCTATAAGTCTTTTCATCACTAAATGATTTATAATAGGAATCACATTGATACACATATGCTCTTGTTTTTTTATTAGTTATTATTCTATTACATTTGCTTGAGCCTGTTTTTTCTTTATACCTAAAGTCATATTTTTCTATTTTCTCATCATTTTTGCTTTCAAAATCAGCTAAATATTCAGAAAATAACTTAGGACTTGGAACTCCATGACATATCAAATCTATTGTTATTAACTTATCATAGGATTTGCCCAAAAATGCTCTTAATCCTGCAATTTGACAGGGTGTTCCTGAATATAATACTGGTATACCTTTTTTTAAATATTCTTTAGTTTCTAAAAAAGTTTTCATTGTATTACTTTGTACATATTTTGAACCTCTTAACTTTTCTAAATCTTCAACTGTTTTTACAGCTATATGCCTTGCAACAAAATTTTCATCAAAAGTACATCCAAATACTACTCCATTATTTTTTATAATTTCCATGGCAATTATTGTGAATACTCCTCCTGACGAACTTTCTAATAATATACCTTTATCTTTTGCTTTTGAGGCATAAACTTCTTGTTTTGATAACTTAAAAGATTCTAAAATATTTACACTATTTAATTGAGGACATTTTTTATAACATAGTCCACAATTAATACAAGTATTTTCATCAATAGTTGGAATTAAAAATCCTTCATCATTTTCTACAAAGCTTATACTATTTTTAGGGCAAATGTTTTCACAAGCTCTACAACCTGAACATTCCTTGTTTATATTCATTTTTAAAATATTAATATTCAATTTAATCTCTCCATTCTAGAAAAATAAATTATTACTTAAAACTTTAAGTATAAATCTTTATTTATATTTAAATATTAATTTAAATATTTTTAAATCATCAACTATATATCTTTTAAACATTCTTTTAGGTTCTTTACTTAATCTATAAAGCCACTCTAACCCATTATCAGACATCCATTTTGGAGCCCTTTTTATATTTCCTGCTTCAAAATCTAGGCTTGCCCCTAATCCTAATGAAATTGGAACATTAAGTTCTTTTCTATATTTATGTATAAATTTTTCTTGTTTTGGACATCCTAACCCTACAATTAATATCTGAGTATTAGCCTTATTTACCATATTTATTATTTTTTCTATTTCTTTCTTATCTTTTTCAAAGCCAAAAGGTGGTGAATATGTTCCAACTATATTAAGCTTTGGAAATTTATTAGTTAAATTTTGTGCTGCTTTATTTGCTACTCCCTCTCCAGCCCCTAAAAAGAACATATTGTATCCCTTTTCTGCTGCCATTTCACATAATAATGGAAATAAATCTGAACCAGATATTTTTTCTTTTATTGGTGTTTTATAAAGTTTAGAAATCCATATAAGAGGTTTTCCATCAGTTAAAATTAAATCTGCATCTTTATAAACATCTTGTAATTCCTTATCTGTTTCAAGCTTTACAATATGATCTACATTCGGAGTTACAACATAAGCATTTTTATTTTCTTTTATTAACTTATCTATTTCATCTATAGTTTCTTTCATAGTTAAATTATCAATTTCTGTATTCATAAATTTCATTCTTGACATTTAATATTCCTACTTTCAACAATTGTTTTTATCTAATTCCTTATAATTAAATTCAAAATTCACAATAAATTTTATCATACTAAATTTTGTTTTGCAATTATCTTACCTTTTTTCTATCAATTAATTATATTTACAAATCTGTTACAATATTTTAAAATAGATTTTCTATGGGTAATAATAAAACAAGTAGGTCTATTTTCAAGGTTAATTATATTTTTTATAACTTCTAATTCTGTATCCATATCTAAAGCTGAGGTTGCTTCATCTAAAATCATAAACTGTGCATTTTTAATTAAAGCTCTTGCAATAGCTATTCTCTGAGCTTGGCCTTCTGATAAGCCATAACCACCTTCTCCTATTTTTGTATTTATTCCTTCTTTTAAAGAATTAACAAATTTTAATGCACAGGCATTTTTTAAAGCTTTTTCAATCTCTTCATAGGTTGCATCTTCTTTTCCTACTTTTAAATTTTCTAATATACTTCCACTAAATAATGTATTTCCTTGAGGAATATATGAAATTATATTTCTTGTGGTTTTAGAAACCTTTGCTTTGTTTTTATATTTATCAAAAAATTCTATTGTTCCATTATCTTGTTTTAAAAAGGATAAAATAAGATGTATTAATGTTGTTTTTCCAATTCCAGACTTCCCCATAATAGCTACCATTTCTCCTGGATTAACAGTAAAATTAAATTTATTTAGTATTTTCTTTTTCCCATAGGAAAAATCTAAATCTTTTATTTTTAATCCTACTGCTCCTTTTAAAGCTAGGGATAAAGTTTCTTCTTCTTTTTCTAAATTATCAATTTCTATAATTCTTTTTGAAGATGCTAATATTGAAATTATTTTAGGAATAATACTTGCAAGGGAAACAATAGGTCTTTGAACTTGAGATACAAGGGAAAGAAAGGCTGTCATTGTACCATAGGTTATGCTATTTTGAGATAATTTTATTGCCCCTAAAATAAAGGCAAATAAATATCCAAAAGAAAAGGCAAATCCCATAAAAAAGTTTGCTATAACAGCTATTTTATTTTTTTTCATAATTAAATAAAGACGTTCTTTTCTAAGTTCACTAAGCTTTTTTTTACTTTCCTCTTCATAAGAAAAAGCTTTTACTACATTTATCCTTGATATATTTTCTTGAAGAAAGCTTCTATATTTTGATTCTGATTTTTGCACCTTCTCTTGAAGGCTTTTTAATTTTTTTCCAAATAATATACTTATAATTGCTGTAAAAGGTCCTAAAACTATAGCGAAAATAGCTAAGGAACTATCATAATGCATAAGAAGAATAAAAGCTGATATAAATTGTACAATTAAAGAAATAATAAAAGCTAATATAGAAAAAATTCCATCACTTACATTATTAACATCACTTGTAAGCCTAGTTAAAAGGTCTTCACTATGATATTTTTTTATTAAATCCCATCTTGAAGACATAACACATTCATATATATTAGTTCTAAATCCAAAGGAAAACTTTTCTGTTAAGTAACTAGTAAAAATTGAAGATAATGCTGAAAAAGTTAAAGATAAAATACTTAATATTATTACAAGTGCTATGCTTAAATACATATTACCTGAAAAAGAAGATGCCATATCTACTACATATTTATTAGCTGAAGAGGAAAATACCCCTATAAGAGTTATAAATATATTTAAAAATATTATAAAGAAAATCTCTTTTTTATAAGGAGCACACTTATTTATGAGAAATTTAAAATATTTTCTATTGTTTTTTCTATTTTTATATAAGTTTTTTATTTTGTTAATCATAAAATTTTATCTCCTTAAAGCTTTAATTAAACTTAAGCTTTCTTTTTATATGATGCATTTTATAGCGATATGGTCTTAGTTTCATCCATATAAAAATTATAAATTTATAAATAATATTATTACAGCTTATTTCAATTCCTTTTCTCTCTATCTTTTTTACATAAGCAATTACTTGGTCTTTTCTTACAACTTCTGTCCATCCTTGAGCATCACCATTCATTATAAAGCCTTTATTTTCAATTATCTTATAAACTCTATGAAGAACATATTGCCCTGTATCCCTTCTTATAAAAACAATATCTCCCCTTTTTAAAGTATGATTTTCTATGCTTTTAAGATAAACATAATCCCTTTTATCTTTAAGAACAGGGGACATACTATTTCCACTAACTAAAAGTTTAAACTCTCCATTATTTTTTATAGATTCTTTAATAATTGGAACTAAATCTACTCCTTTAAATTCTTTTACTTTCATGTAAAAAATCCCCTTTCTTTAATATCTTTTAAAATAAAAGCCTACCATATATTTTTAGGCAGGCATTATTATATTTATAAAATATTATAAATTCTAATTTATACACAATTAAAATAATGTATTTTTTACAACCTCTACAGCTTCTTTATCTATCTTACAGTGTAATAAATATATAGGAATTTTCTTTAAAACTAAATTAAGAGTTTTCATAACTAAATTAACAAGATTTTTATCCCAATAAGGATAATAAACATGAGTATTAAAAAGTGAAAATTTTTCTAAACCTTCTAATTTTCTTATTTTATTTTCCTTACCCTGTTTTAATATAATAATTCCCTTTAAAGGTACTTTCTTATTTTTTATAATATTTGAAGAACCACTCCAAGGAGAACCATAAACCATTGTATTATTTTTAAAATCTCTTATAAAAGCCTTATCCCCATTTATAATTTCTGCCTTTTCATATTCTCTCCAAAGCTCTGCTTGAGTAGATTTTCCTACTCCACTTGAAGCTGTAAAAACAATCCCTTCATTTTTATACTCAATAACTGAACCATGCAAAATAAACCCATTGTTTTTTGATAAAATTCCCTGAAGTAAATTTAATAAATAACTTTCTTCAATGTGAAAATGCATATTTCTAGTTGCACAGATGGTGGCTTTGCACCAATCTGTACTACTAAAAATAAGTGCAGTTTTACAATAATCTGCCCAGATATAATTTTTTTCTTTACCTAGCACATAATTAAAGTTAGATACACTTATAGGAACAGATTCTTTAGGAAATTCTATGTCTTTTACCTTATTTACATTTATCTCTACATCATAAGCTTTATCTTCTTTTACAAAGGGTAAAAGTCTTTCCTCAATACTAGAATCGATTCCATTTAAAGCATAGTGAATTAAAATATCACATATACTTAAATTATAACTTTTTTTCATATTAGCTATTTCCAGGGTTTTCTGCTAATTCCCAACATGGTGGTTCCTTTCCACCTTGTGCTGGAACATCATTACATGGAAATTCCCCTTGAGTGTAAATCCACTTATTGCATATAGCAATACTTTCTTCTACTTTAATGTCAAACAGTTTAGCCATTGGTTTTGAGTAATTTTTCATATTTGTTTCCTCCTTCTTCTAAATACTGAATTGAATATTTTTTATATAAAGCTTTCGCTTTATTGCATATATAATCACAGGTTTCTTCTGGTGAACCTGTTTCAGCTTCAAGAGAGCCTGGACATGTTCTACAAAAAGCTGCATACTTACAGTTTTTACATTTCTCTGGTTTTTTTATCTTGTCCATTTTTTCTTGAAGTTTTGTCCAAGCTTCCATAAAGGAAGTTTCAAATGGATTTGTATAAATTTTATTCATAAATCCACACATAGTCATTTTTCCACTCCAAGAAATCCAGCAAGAACGATTATGACATCTACAAACATCTGTTGGTTTTTCATATATATCAATTAACTTATAAACTCTCTTTACTTCTCTATCTCCATACATATTTTCTGCAACATCTTCACTTGTTAATCTTGTATGCTCTGGATCTGTTGAAGCTCCTCTAACAGACTTTGAAACAAAACCTGTTACATCAATTCTTAAATTTTCTTTTCTTGCAAATTCCCTTACTAAAGGCTCATCTTTAAAATTATCTTTAATACAAGTCATTGCTAAAGTTAATGGTAATTTATATTTTTTTAATAAACTTATAGAATTTAAAACTTTATCATATCCATTTTTTATACCAGTTACTCTTTCATAAGTTTCATTAGAAGCTCCATACATTGTTATTCTTATTCTCATAGGAGGCTTTTTACTTAACCATTTTGCAAAATCCTCTGTTACTAAATACCCATTTGTATATATAGTTAGTAAAAATCCCATCTTAGAAAGTTCTTCATATATTTCTCTAAAATCTTTTCTTGTAAGAACCTCTCCTCCTGTTAATAATATAAATAATGTTCCTTTTTCTTTAAGTTCTTTAGCAAGGCTTATCCACTCTTCTTTTGTTCTAAGACGCCCTTGAAGCTTCATTTCTTCAGGTTTTAAATGAACATAACACATTTTACAATTAAAATTACATAAAGGAGTAAGCTCAAAGGTTGCTGTATCTGGCAAAATATTTTTTTTTGCTTTTTCTTGAATAAACTCTCTATACTCATCCCAAGTTTTTATATTATTTAAATCCTTAGTCATCAAGCCACCCCTTTTCTCTTAAATAGTAAAGGTACTCTTTTATATCCTCCTTTGCTATTTCCTCTGAAAGGTTATATTCTTTTATCATTGAAGCTATAAGCTTATCCTCTGAAATATCCTTTTCTAATAGCTTCCATAAAAAAGCTCCTGTTTCATTTAATCCTATAACTCCATGTACTTCTTTAGTTCTTTCCCCTACTGGAACTGCCATATAAGAATCTAACATTTCCCTTAATATAAACCCTTCTTTTACTTTCAAATTAATCCCTCCTTAGTTATCTTTTTCTTAATTTTAACTTTATTTACTTTTATTGTCAATAAAAATATAAAAAAATTTATAATCCCATTTTTCTATAAATATAATAAACTTCTTCTCCTTCCTTTTTTAGCTTTGATTTATTATTTATTTTATATAAAGTTTCCTTTCTTCTTTTTGTACAAAGTCTAAAAAGTCTATTAACCCAGGCTATTGGATATAAAAATCTATGATTTTCTAGATAATAAAACTCATTAGCTAAAACCTCTGTTTCTGGAAAAATCATAGAAAAGTTAGTACTTTTTCTTTTTGGATTTTCTTTTTCCCTTCTATAACGGTTTACCATATCATTTTCAATGGTTTTTCCAAAGGTTCCACTATTTAATATATATTTAGTTATATCTTCGAAAAACTCCTCTTCTAAAGGCAATTCTTCTTCATTAATTTTCACATTAAACCAACAAGAGCATAAAGAAAAAGTATTTTTAGTAAACTTTTCAAGGTCTAACTTTTTAATTTCATTCCAAAAATAATTAAAGTTAAGCTTGTCTTTATAATGCTCTATATAAAAGGCAATATCTAAAAACATTCTTACTCCACAGCCCTCATTATAAAAATGCTTTGCCATATGGGCAATTAAAAATATAAGATGATATTCTATATTAAATTCATAAGTAAAATTTCCTTCTTTTAAAGTAACATTATCAAAAGCATTACTAAAATACTTTTGATAGTCTATTTTATTTGATATTTCATCATAAAAAATACTTGTATGAACCTCTAAACTAATTCCTATCTTTCCATAATTTCTAACAGCCCTAACAGTTTTTAAATGCTCATAGCCAAGGGATATAAGAACTTTATGAACCTTATCTAAATCTTCTTCTTTAACTAAAAAATCAATATCTCCCATAGTTCTTAGCTCTGGATTTTTATACAAATCTTTAATTATATATCCCTTCATAAGAACATGAGGAATTTCTTTTAATGACAACTCTTTTATAACTTTTTTCATTTCATAGTCTCTATTAACAGACCTTTGAAGCTCTGTCCAATAATTTACCTGCTCCTTTGCCATTAAAGACTTTGAAATATTTAATATTTTGTCTTGTTGTTGAAACATTGTATAAATAATTCCATTTAAAGAATTTTTCTCTGCTATATTAAATACAATATTCCAATCTACTTCATTATTATACTCTGGAGGTTGTCCATGAATATAATTTGATAAAAGATTTAAAAAATATTTTTCATTTTTATCCATATATTTCACCACACATTTCTTTTATATAAATAGTATAGCATTTTAAATTCAATTGTAAATATATGGAATTTAATTTTCGTATTTGTTTTTTATACAAATTTTTTAATATGTTCCCCTATAGTATAAAAAATACATGCTAAAATTCCTCCAAAAAAGTCTATAAATACATCTGAAACTTTTGAACCTCTTCCTGGAATAAAAGATTGATAATATTCATCTGTTAATCCTAATAATATACATACAAGAAGAGCTATTAAAATTCTATATCCTCTTTCTACCTTAAAACTTTTAAGTGTAAATAAAACTATTAGTGTAAAAACCATATATTCTGTAATATGGGCACATTTTCTTATAACTTTATTTAACTTATATTCAGTTTTTGGATTTTTTATATTAAGCTTATATACAATACTATAACTTCTTGAATTAGACTCTTTATAATTTTCACTTGAATTAGAAAATATACCTATTGCACAAAAAACAACTATAACTACTAGAATTATTTTTATAAATTTCTTCATTTATTATTCCCCTTGTTAAAATATATTAATTTATTAAATACAATAAATAAAAGCTGATAGTTTGTATTTATTATACTACTTTTCAGCTTTTAAAATTCTTTAACAATATAAACTTCATTTAATTTTAATTTATTTTCTAAAATTCTAAGTTTTCTAAGTAATTTATAAATCCATCTCTAAGTTTTTTATCTCTTAGGGCAAACTCTACTGTTGCTTTTAAATATCCTAACTTTCCACCTACACCATATCTTTTTCCTTCAAATTTGTATGCATACATAGCTTCTCTAGAAACTAATTTACGTAAAGCTTCTGTAAGATGTATTTCATTTTCATTACCTAATTTTTCATTATTTAATATTTTAAATATTTCTGGAGTAATAATATATCTTCCCATCATAGCTATATTAGATGGAGAATCTTCTGATATAGGCTTTTCTATCATTCCCTTAACCTTAATTACCTTATCATCTACATTAATTCCACTTATCATTCCATAATTTATTGTTTCTTCTTTAGGTATTTCCTGAACTCCTAAAATTGTTGTTCTATATTCATCATAACAATCCATAAGTTGTTTCATTACTGGAGTTTTTTCATTATACATAATAACATCACTTAAAAGTAAGGCAAAAGGTTCATTTTGTGCAAAACATTCTGCACATCTTACAGCATCTCCTAAGCCTCTTGGCTCTTTTTGTCTTATAAAATAAATTTCTGCCATATTAGAAATTTCCCTTACCATTTTAAGCATTTCTTTTTTATGAGCCTTTTCAAGTTCCATTTCAAGTTCTATAGATTTATCAAAATGGTCTTCTATACATTTTTTATTTCTTCCTGTAACTATAAGAATTTCTTCTATTCCTGATGCTACAGCCTCTTCAATAATATATTGTATAGTAGGTTTATCAACTATAGGAAGCATTTCCTTTGGTTGAGCTTTAGTTGCTGGTAAAAATCTTGTTCCTAATCCTCCTGCTGGTATAACTGCTTTTCTTATTTTCTTTTTCATCTTTCCACCTCATTTAATGTAAAATCCTATCTTTAATATAGATTTTACATTAAGAAGCAATAATTTTAAATAGATTAATGTGCGTTTTTATCTCCAAATAATACAAAAAAAGTTTTAATAACAAGCTTCATGTCTAAAAATAAATTTCTTTCTCTTACATATTTTATATCAAGCTTCATCCAATCTTCAAAATCTATGTTATTTCTCCCCATAACTTGCCAATAGCATGTTAAACCTGGCTTTACAACAAGTCTTTCATACATCCAAGGTTCAAATTCTGCTACTTCTTTAGGAAGGCTTGGTCTAGGACCAACTAAACTCATATCCCCTTTTATTATGTTAATTAATTGTGGAATTTCATCTATTGAGGTCTTTCTTATAAACTTTCCTACCTTTGTTATTCTAGGATCATCCTTCATTTTAAACATAGGACCTGACATTTCATTTTGTTTTAATAATTTTTCCTTAAGTTCTTCTGCATTTGAAACCATTGAACGCATTTTATACATTTTAAATGTTTTTCCATCTTTCCCAACTCTATCTTGTGAAAACAAAACTGGCCCCTCAGATTCTAATTTTATTGCTATTGCTACTATAATAAGAACTGGACTAAGACAAATAAGCCCTAGTAAAGATAATATAATATCAAAAAATCTTTTAAAAAATAAGTAACCCTTTCCTCCATTAGCCTTAAACTTATATTGTTCTTCCTTTTTCAATTGCATAAAATCCCCCCAAGTTGTTCTTTTGTTATATTATAAGTTCATAAAATTCATTTATTATAATTATATAGTAACAAAGATTTATCCTATTGTCACTATTAAAAAAGTTTAGTTTTAATTTAAAGAAGGATAAAATTAAAGGCTATAGCACAAAATATATTCTTATAACCATAGCCTTTAGTTATTAAATTTTAGTTATATATAAAATTATGAAATGCATTAATATTTTCTTCAACATTCCATTTTAAATTATATACTCCATTAGTATCACTATCTACTGTTGTACCATCTATTGGTACTCTAAATTGTTTTATATTATTTGAATCTACAGAAATCATAAACTTGCCCATATTTAGCATGTCCATAGTTTCTATATTTGTTGTAACATTAGAGGACAAATCTGATATTATTTTAGGATATTTTATAACAGATTCTCCTTTTATTTTTTCAAATACACCCATCATAATATTTCTCATTCTTTGTGTTCTTACAAAATCACTATCTATAATTCTAACTCTTGAATATGCTAATGCTTGATGACCATTTAAAAGAACATCTCCACTTTCATTTACTTTATCTTCATCATAAACTCCATCAATAACTAACTTATCATTCATTATAGAACGTTCTGCTTCTGTTATATTAAGTTCTAGTCCACCAAGATAATCTATTATATTTACAAAGCCTTCAAAATTAATCTTAATATATTTTTTTATATCTAAATTAAAAAGTTTATTTAGTGTAGAAATTGTATATTCAACTCCTCCAAGATTATAGGCATAATTTATTTTATCAGCATCTCCAGGAAGGTCTACATATAAATCTCTCATAATGGAAGTAAGCTTTAAAGTATTTGTACCTCTATCAATAGATAATACCATTATAGCATCTGATGCATTTTCATCATTATCTACTCCTAATATTAGTATATTTTCTACATTATGTTCTAAACTTTTCTTTTCTGTTTCCTCTGATACATTAAGTTTTTCTTTTATTTCTTTTTCTGTTGTAGCTGTACCTAAATTTAATTGAACTACTTTTAGTCTATTCATATACTTATATCCAACAGTTACTGCTGTTACACAGCAAACTAAAATTAAGCATATTATCATAAGAAATATTTTAGTTCCCTTTTTTAATTTTTTCATAATCTCACCTGCCTATAAAATATTATAACATATATTTTAAAAATATTTTTTTAAAATATAATTACAAACTGTGATTTTTTAATTAATTAACTTTTATTAACAAAATAATCTAAATTTATAAAATACACTTTTACTTTTTATTTCATCTTTGGTGTAATATTTTTATGTATAGGGAGGTGAATACTATGAAAAATTTTAAAAAGATTATCATTACTTTTATTACACTTACAATGTTAATGTGTTCTATTGCTTCAGCTGCTACAGCAGATGATATAACAAATGCTGTAAAGGAAGCTGGGTTTGGTGCTTATTCTGCAAATGTTTCAAGCTATTTACAAGCTCATGAAATTACAGAAGCTCAAGGTAATTCAGTTATAAAGGAAATTAAAGAAGTTAAGGCTATACTTAATGGAAGAGCTTTTTCTGAATTAACTTTAGATGAAAAAACTTAAAAATGTAGCTTCATTTATAATATCTTTACTCCTTACCTTTGTATTTTTAGCAAATATATTTTTAGTATTTTTTAAAAATACAATTTTGAATATAGGTTTATATACTGAAGCTCTTGAAAATAATAAAGGTGTTGAAAGTATTTATGAAAGTATAAATGATAATATTAATTATTTAATGTTATCTAACAATATACCTCAAGATACTATGAAAGATATTATAACCATAGAAGAAATTCAAGATGAAGTAAATTCTACTATGATAACAATGGTAAGTTTTATTTTAGGAATGGATTCAAAAGAAAGCTCTTTAAATACCGAACCTTATTTAGCAAAATTTGATGAAAAAATGGATAATTTTATATCAGAAAATTCTATTATAATGACTGAAGATTTAAAAAATGACATAAAAAGTATTAGAGCATCTGTAAATACTATTTTAACCTCTGAACTTCAAATAGTAGATTTAAATAAATTTATAAATTCCTCTGTAGGAAATAAAATTAAAAATGTACTTAATATTTTAAATGGTAAAACTTTTTCTATAGCCTTATTTTTAGTAGATATTATTCTAATAGCTTTAATTGCTCTTATTTGGGGAAAGAGAAGAATTTATAGAACCTTTGCATGGGTTGGCTATTCTGCTATAGCTTCTGGACTTATAATATTTTTAGTTTCTCTTAGTGGATATATTTCTAAATTTTATGATTCTTTAATAATAGGAATACCTTACTTAAAAAACTTTATAATAACTATACTAAAACACTATTTAAAAAGTTTATGTGTAAATTCTTTATTCTTTATCCTTTTAGGAATA
Source organism: uncultured Eubacteriales bacterium (assembly GCA_900317445.1). GTDB lineage: Bacteria > Bacillota > Clostridia > Clostridiales > Clostridiaceae > Clostridium. The sequence goes on from ONGV01000068.1 coordinate 30,260, forward strand.
ATATTTATTACAGTATACTTTATACATTATACAAAACAATTAAAAAAATATAATTAAAGAGGGCTGTTGTATCAAGAAATATTAATATAATATAAAGTATTTCTTGTGCAACAGCCCTTTAAGCTTTACATTGATAATTATATAGGTTTTTATTATAATATAATAAATAATATTAATTAAAAGGATGAATGAAATGAAAACCAATAAAAAAATTAATATAGAAAAGATTCCATTAATAAAATCAATAATAATTTTATTAGTAACAATAATTATGCTTTCTTCAATATTTTTTATAAGTTATACCAATAGAACTAAAAAAGAAACTGTAAATAAAATAGAAAATACCCCTGAAACAACTATTTCAAAAATGTATGATGCCTTTACAAAAAAGGATTATGGTGAAATTTTTGATTACTTTTATTTAGATGAAAACATAAACTACTCTAAAGAAGATTTTATAGAAGATATGACAGAACTTGAAAATACAGGTCTTGCTAATGAAAGACTTATATCCTCTTTTAATATAGTTATTCCAGAACATGAAGATGAAGAAGGGAATCTTTCTACAGACCCTACTCCTATAAACTTAGATGATTTAACTAAAATATTAGATATAGTTGTTATGAATATTGGAGATGAAAATACAATTTCAAATAAAACTACATGTAATGTGTTAATAAAGGTAAAACTATTTAAAATATTATCACTTTCTGGTCAAGTTAAAGCAATTAAAATTAATACTGAATGGAAAATAGCATCAGAAAGTATTGGTTCCTTTGTTTCAAGAATGCTTCCCTCATAAAAGAAAATATTATTAATTTAAGGAGAATATATAAAATGAATGAAAATATAAATTTAAGATTCATTTGGTCAAAATTCTTTAATAGTAGCATTGGTAAAAGTCAAATAAAAATTACTTCATTCTTATATTCATATTATTTTATAAAAGTATTATTATTTTATAAAGAAGCATTAAACAATAAAATTTTAAAGTTTTGGGGAGATAATAGTTTTGGCATTTATTTAATTCATATGTTTATAATGAGAAAATTTATTAATTTCTTTTCTTGTTCTAATAATATATTAAATATAATAATTACAACAATAGTAACAATATTAGTTTCCTTATTATTTATTTTTATAATAAAAAAATTATTTGGTAAAAAGCTTGCTCTTAATATATTTGGTTTTTAAAAATAGGATTGTCCCATTAGCTGTTAAAAATAGCTAATAAGACAACCCCTTTTGTTTTATATAATATATTAATTAAGACATATAATTTTACCCTAAAGTCTTTGAATAATTAATAAAACTTTTTTAATAAAGGAATTTTACCCTTTGTCATTTTATCAAAAAGCTGCATACTTTCTTTAAACTCTTCTCTTTTACGATAAACAATGAAATATAAAACATTAGGTATAATACAACATATAATTGCTCTTACAATTAAAATAGTCCATTTTGATTTAAATGGTAAGTACATACATATAATATATGTTATCACACATCCAACAAAAACTATTACTACATAAAAAGATAATTTATTTAAATATCTTTTTAATTGTTTCTTTTCAAATAATACAGTAAACAAATTGTGTAATAACCAAGGCATTCCTATAAATAATGTAGATAATACTGTAGATAATATTACTCCATATACTCCTAAAAATTGAACCATAATTAAATTCATTATTAAATTTCCAATAGCAGTTACAAGAGGTCTAAATCTATCTTCATGCCATATTCCTGCAGAATCTTTATAAGTACATAATAATTGATTTATTTCATATACAAAATAATATATACAAAAACAAATAACTGCACTAAAACCAAGCTTTAAACTTTCTTTTTTAACCCACACATCCATAAAAGGCTGAAATAAACATAAAAAACAAGTTGCACAAAAACCTGATATCCATAAAATTATAAAAGTAAATTTATTTAAATCTCTAAAATTCTTTTCCTTTGTTTCAACTATAATACTATTACCTATTCCTGCAGTACATGCTTTAAAAACAATAGTAACAAATCCTATAACTGAAGTTAATATAAAATAATAATTTTGATATATTGCAAGTACTGTTAATCCTAAAAATGCAGATATTACAATAGTATCAACAGAATTAACTATAACTCCACCTAATTTAGATGTAAATAAATCTCTAATACGCTGATTAATATCTTTTATTAAACTCTTATCTAAATCTCCCTCTGGATTATATCCTGGATATAACTTTGAAACTACAATAGCAGTAACAATATTAGTTAAGGCTTGTGTAAATAAAGCAATAATTAAAAATAAATAATAATTTTTAATAAATATTATTACTATTAATTGAAGTGCATATTGAATAGTATTTGTGCATAAAGTTACTTTACTTGTAATATCACTACGTTGATGAGCTTGCAATAAACTATTTTTATAAGCAAACAACCAATAAGATAATACTGTAGCTGCTAAATTTAATAAATATAAAATATATATATTCATTCCACTTGGCAAATCACTATGAATTAACTTAGGTATAAATGGAAGTAATACTAAACCTATAATAGCTATTGCTAAACCTATAAAACGATAATATATCTTATACAATTTCATTAAAGCACAAATAGTAACTTTATCATCATCTACAATAGGCTTGTACATACTAAATACCATTGCACTACCTACTCCAAGTTCAGCTAAATTAAGAACTTGAAGAATTGATGTAAATAAACTATTTAATCCAAGATACTGCATTCCCATAAAATAAATCATTGCAGTTCTCATTAAAAATGGGATAGCAATTTGATATACTTTTAAAATAATACCAAACACTATATTTCTTGTAGCATTTTTAGTTCTATCAATTTTCATATACTTATATATTAGAAGATACTTTCTTCCAACGCCTCCTTGATTTTATAATATTTCTGAATTATGTCATAACATTTTTTATTATATCATAAAAATCACCTTATATGTACTTAATGTTTTATATAATTAGCTTTACCTAATATAAATGGTAACTTTTTATTGATTATTTCAGATACAAAATATAATATACCACATGCTAAGATTGTATATATAATTCCAAGAAAAACTTTTCCTATATCACTTATTCCAAATAAGTTTTGTGGAATAATAAATTCTATTAATTTAAAAATACTTTTCCAAGTCATTTATTGAATTCATTTATAATTTTCTCAAAATAATTCTTTTCAAAACAAAAAGCTATACTCTTTCGAATATAGCTTATCTCATGCTTTCTACTTATAATTTTCTTTGCCATTAGGATTCTAAACAAATACTTCAAAAATTTCTTTTTCTTCAACAATTAATTCTTCTTTTTTATATTCTTTATTTTGATTAAAATTAAATACTAGTAAATATCCTTTATTTTGATTATTAATGTTAAGATAATCTACTAATTGCTTTAGACCTTTTTTATGGTATTCTTCTCCATGCCATACCTTTAGCTCTATTATATATTTATTGCTATTATAGACTATAACTATATCTAATCTTTTTTCCTCTGAAATTTGAACTTCTTTAAAATCA
>ONGV01000153.1 GCA_900317445.1 uncultured Eubacteriales bacterium
ACTGTGAAGTATTATACCAAATGTAAGTAGCTTTGAATTTATTCATTGCCAAAACAGATACGTTGAAACAGTAAAATTCTTAAAATGGTTATATTTGAGTACATTTTAAGTAGCAGAACTAGTTATATGGTTAAAGAAAATTTAAAAGAGTTGTATGAGAAAGCATCTTTAGAAATTGATGCTCAAAATTTATTTGAAGCTGATAAAATTATTGAAGAATTAGAAAAAGAAAATTTAGAGGATGAAAAAGTTTTTATTTTAAAAGGAAAATATTTTGAAGAAATAAATAAAATTAATGAATCCTTTCATTACTTTAACAGAAGTTTAGAAATAAATCCTAATAGTGCAGAATGTTTATATGAAAGAGGAAAACTTTTTTGCAAGGTAGGTAAAAAAGATGAAGGTTATAATGATTTAAAAAAGGCTTATGATTTAGATAAAAATAATGAAAAGATAATGTTTTCCTTAGGCAGAATAGAACTTAATCTTGAAAAATATGAAGAAGGAAGAGAAACTTTTAAAACAGTATATCATTATAGAAAAGATGCGAATGTATCTAATTATTTTTCAAGTGCTAATAAATTTATAATTGATAAGTTAGAGGAAAAAGAAGAACTTACTTATGATGAAAAATTAAGTCTTGCAAAAAGTAAATTTTTATTAGGAAATATTGAAGAAGCAGATGAAATATACAAAGAAGTTGGTGACATAAATTCTGTAGATGCTCTTTTAACATATTCTTATGTAATAAAAAATTTATATACATTAGAACAAGGAATTAAATATGTAGACAAGGCAATTGAGATTGAACCTAAAAATCCAAGAACTTATTTATATAAGGGAATATTTTTAGAAGAAATGGGAAAATTTAATGAAGCATTAGAAGCTTATGAAAAGTCAAATTCTTTAGATAAAAAATATGAACCTGTATATAATAGATTAATAAGTGTATTAAATAAACTTAATAAATATAAAGAAACATTTAAAATAGCTAAAGTAGCAGAAAAATTTAATTATGATAAAGAAGTTTTTTATAATAATTTAGCTGAAGCATATTATAAAACTAAAAAGGATAAAGAGGCTTTAGAGTGTTTAGATAAAGCTATAGAAATATGTCCAAACTATCCAAATGCTAATCTTAAAAAAAGTAAAATTTTAAGAGAAGAGAAAAAGTATAGAGACGCTATGGATGTATGTAATAATATAATTGATTTTGGATATAATGGAGAGTTAATTGCAGTAGAAAAAGCCTTAATTCTTAGAGAAGTAGAACAATATGAGGGAGCTTTAGAATGGCTTGAGTGGTATCTTGATAATGACAATGATGCAATATTATCAAATTATATTAAAGCTACATGTTTAATTTATCTTGAACAAAGAGAAGAGGCTTTTAATTGTATTGATAAAGTTATATTAGATAGCAATAAAGATATAGCAGCCTATGCAGGAAAGATGTTTTTAATGTTTTATGAAGGAAATCACTCAAAAGAAGAGTATGTAGATATAGCTAAGAAGGCTTTGAAATTTGAAAATATAGACTGTAATAATGATGCAATTATGTCTGACTTTGTTCATGAATATAAAAATAGTAATTCAAAATTAAAATATGATAAAGATGCTTATTATTTTATAGTAAAAAGTATTATTAAAAATTTTGATATTGATGATAAATTTAATGAGAAAGAGAGGGTTTAGATATGGCTATAGTAGGAATCGATTTAGGTACAACAAACAGCTTAGTAGCATGCTTTAAAGATAATGTACCAGTAGTAATAAAAAATGTATATGGAGAAACTCTAACTCCTTCAATTGTAAGTGTTGATGAAAATGGAGAAGTTTTTGTTGGAAAAATAGCAAAGGAGCGTCAAATAACTCATCCAGAAAGTACAGCTTCTTTATTTAAAAGACATATGGGTACTAAAAAAGAATATAAACTTGGAGATAAAAAGTTTTTACCAGAGGAGTTATCTTCATTAATAATAAGAAATTTAAAAGCTGATGCAGAAGAGTTTTTAGGGGAAGAGGTAACAGAGGCTGTTATAAGTGTTCCAGCATATTTTAATGACACTCAAAGAAAGGCAACTAAAAGAGCAGGTGAACTTGCAGGACTTAAGGTTGAGCGTATAATAAATGAACCTACAGCAGCTGCCATTGCTTATGGATTACATGAAAAAAATTCAAATACTAAATTCCTAGTTTTTGATTTAGGTGGAGGAACTTTTGATATTTCTGTTCTTGAATTATATAAAAATATAATGGAAGTTAGAGCTGTTGCTGGGGATAATTATCTTGGAGGAGAAGATTTTACAAAGGTTTTAATGGAGATATTTGCAAGAAGAAATGATTTAGACTTAAATGATTTAGATTCTAAAACCTATAATTTATTAAGAAAACAAGCAGAAGTTGCTAAGAGAAACTTTTCAAAAGAAAAGATTGCAGAACTTTCTATAAAAATTGATGATAAAGAAATAAAAGAAACAATATCTTCAAGTGAATTTGAAAAGGATTGTGAATTACTTTTAGCAAAACTTAGAAAGCCTATAGAAAGAGCTTTAAGTGATGCTGCTATAAAGCTTAAAGAAATTGATACTATAGTATTAGTTGGTGGGGGAACAAAACTTCCTTTAATACGTTCATTTGTAGGAAAGTTATTTGGAAGACTTCCAGCTACTAATATAAATCCAGATGAAGTTGTAGCTATGGGAGCAGCTATTCAGGCAGCTATGAAGAAAAGAGATAAGGCAATAAAGGAAATAGTTTTAACAGATGTTTGTCCTTATACCTTAGGAACAAATACTTCAATTCAAAAGCCAGGTGGTTATTATGAAAGTGGACACTTTTTCCCTATAATTGAAAGAAATACAGTAATCCCAGTAAGTAGAGTTGAAAGATTATATACAGTAAAAGATAATCAAAAGAAAATATCAGTAGAAATACTTCAAGGAGAAAGTAGACTAGCTAAGGAAAATATATTGCTTGGAGAAATAACTGTATCAGTGCCACCTGCAAGGGGAGGAGAACAGGCAATAGATGTAAGATATACTTATGATATTAATGGAATATTAGAAGTAGAGGTTACTGTAGTTTCAACTGGAGTAAAGAAAACTATGGTTATAGAAAAGAATCCAGGTCATATGTCAAAGGAAGAAGTTCAAGAAAGATTAGAAGAACTTAAAGAAATAAAAATTCATCCAAGAGAAAAGGAAGAAAATAAACATTTAATAGCTAGAGGAGAAAGACTTTATGAAGAATCTATAGGACTTGCTAGAACTTATATAGCAAAAGGAATAAGTGATTTTGAAGATGCTTTAGATAAACAGGATGAAAGGGAAATATCTAGAGCTTATGATGAACTAAAAAAATTATTAAATGAAATAGAAGGAGAGCAGGAGTTTTAGCTATGAATTATTGGGAATTTTTAGGGATAGAGCCAACTACAGATAGAAATATTATACGTGAAGCTTACATGAATAAGTTAAGTGAATATAATCCAGAAGATGACCCAGAAGGATTTCAAAAACTTAGAGAAGCTTATGAAAGTGCATTAAAGCAAGAAAAAATAGAAGAAACAAAGGAAGAAGAATTAACACCAGTAGATGAATTTATGAAAAAAGTTAAAGAACTTTATGATAACTTTTTTGAAAGAATTAAAGAAGATAACTGGAGGAAATTATTAAAAGAAGATGTATGTTTTCAATTAGAAACTTCTAATGAAGTAAGTTATAAATTATTAGAATTTTTTATGGAAAAAAATTATTTTCCAACAGCTATATGGGAAATTTTAAATGATTATTTTCAATGGAAAGAAAAAGAGGAGGAGCTTAAAGAAAAGTTTCCTCCAGCATTTATAAATTATGTTTATGCAAATATAGATGGTAGATTTAATTTAAAGTATGAGTTGTTTAAAAGGGATGAAAATATAAATCATGATGAATTTATAAGAAATTACTATGATGGTGATTATTATGTATATAGTACCAATCTTTATGATGCGAAAAAAAGCATAGATAAGGCTATGAGCCTTGTACCATATCATGAAGATTTAAAGCTTCTTAATAGTAAATATCTTTTTAAAATAGATGAAGTTTCTAAGGCAATTAAGGTTCTTGATGAAGTGATAGAAGAAAATGATGAATGTGGAGAAGGGTATTTTTTAAGAGCTGGAGGATATTTAAGAAAGGGAGAAGTAGAAAAAGCTTTAAAAGATTTTGAAAAAACCTTAGAAATAGCACCAGAAAGCTTAGGAGCTGTTAGAGGAATTGCTAATTGTTATTATTCATTAGGAAACATGGAAGAGGCTAAAAAATATTATTATAGGTTAAGTTTAAATTATGAATATGATAAAGATACTAGAAATAGATTAAAAAGTGTAAATAATTATTTAATTAAAGAGTTAGAAAATGAAAGTATAGCAAGTTTTTCTTTAGCAAATGATTATTTTCAAAATGAAAGATATAAAGATACAATAAAAATATGTAAAGAACTTGAAGAAAATCCTGAAGAAGATAAAAATAAACTTTATACTTTAATGGGATATGCTTTTTACTATTTAGGAAATTTAAAAGAAGCTTTAAAATATTTTAATAAGGCATTAGAAATTAATGGAAAAAATGGTGAAGCTCTTGGAGGAAAAGCAAGTGTATTACAGGATATTCATAAAAGAGAAGAGGCATTAAATTTTTATGATAAAGCTATAGAAAATAATTATGCATTAGATACTATGTATAACAATAAAGCAAGTCTTTTATGTGAAATGGAAAGATATGAAGAGGCTTTAGAGTATTGTAATAAATCTTTAGAAATTAATTATGGAATGGCTCATGCATATAAAAACAAAGGAAAAATTCTTTGTGAAATGGGAAGATATGAAGAGGCCTTTGATTGTTGTGAAGAAGCATTAAATATATCTCCTACAATGGCTGCAGCTTATGCTGTAAAGGCAGAAATAAATAATAGAATATCAAGAAATGAAGAAGCTTTAAAAATTTGCAAATCAGCTATAGAAAAAGGAATAGAAGATGATAATTTATATTATGAAAAGGGAGAAGCTGAATATGCTTTAGAGGATGTGGATGAGGCCATAAAGTCTTATAAAAAGGCTATTAAAATAAATGAAAATTTAACTGATGCTTATACAGGGATAGGACACTGTTGGTATGTTAAGAAGGATTATAAAAAAGCAGTAAAATATTATGATATGGCTATAGAAAAAGACCCTACAAAGTCTAATTATTATATGTTTAAAGCTGATGCATATAAAATGATGAAGGATGAAAGAGATATAGAATGGTATACAAAAGGAATTGAAGTAGATGATTTAAAAGGATACCTTTATTTAAAAAGAGGAAGGGCTTATGCTTTAAAAAGCAAATATGAAGAAGCAATTAAAGACTTTGAAAAAGCTATAGAAATTGCTCCAGAACAGTCTCAACCTTATAATGAAATAGGAAGAGCTTATAATGAATTAAAAGAATACAAAAAAGCTATAGAATATTATGATAAGGCTATAAAAATGGATCCTTTAGGATATGAATATTATTATGCTGATAAAGGAATTGCTTATAGAAATTTAGGTGATATAGATAAAGCAATTGAAGAATATAAAAAAGCCTTAAAAATAAATTCAGAGTATCCTTTTGTATATGATGAATTAGGAGAAGTTTATCATGGAAAAAAAGAATATGAGGAAGCATTAAAGTGGTATACAAAGGCTTTAGAATGTGACCCGGATTATGCATATTGTCTTGCAAATAGAGGATTAACCTATTTATGTATGGGAGAAAAAGAAAAGGCAATAGAAGATTATAATAAAGCCACAGAAATAATTCCTAATTATACTTATGCATGGAATCAGCTTGGGGAAATATACTATGAAATGAATGAATTTGATACAGCTATAGAAATGTATGGAAAAGCAATTGAATCAGACCCAAACTTTGAAGATGGATATAATAATTTAGGAGTATGTTATTTAGATAAAGAAGAATATGATAAAGCTTTAAAAATATTTTTTAAAGGTATAGAAGTAGACCCAAATCATAAATATTTTTATTTTAACATAGCAAGAATAAATCAAATAAAAGAAAACTATGAAGAATCAGAAAAATATTATAAAATAGCTTTAGAAAAAGATGAAAATTATGCAGCTTGCTATTATAATTTATCAAAGATATATGCTAAAAAAGAAAAATTAAAAGAAGCTTTAAAGTATGCTAATGAGTCAATAAACCGTGTTAATAAACCTAATGCCTCTTATTATAATCAAAGAGGACTTGTTTATATGGATATGGAAAAATATTCTGATGCTTTGAATGATTTTAAAAAAGCATTAGAAATAAATCCTAAAGCTTTATTTGCAAAGTATAATATTGGTATATTAAATTATAGAATGAAGAAATATGAAAGGGCTTTAAAAATATTTGAAAATTTATTAGATATTGAACCAGATGAAGATGCATACTATATGAAAGGTCAATGTTATGAAAAGCTTGGAAAACTTCATGAAGCTATAGAAAGTTATACAGAAGGTTTAAAAGATGAAATAAGTGAAAGACTATTATATACAAGAGGTCTTGCTTATAGTAATTTAAAAATGAAAAAAGAAGCAATTAAAGATTTTAAAAAGGTTTTAGAAATAAATCCTAACAATGAAGAAGCAAAGGAACAACTAAAGAAAAAATCAAAATTTTTTGGATTATTTAATTAAAAAGATTTAAAGGGGGTAAATGTTGTGGCACATATAGTTATACTTATAGGTTTTATAATAGTTATAGCTAATATTTTCTTTTCATTTTCACTAATATTTATAGAACGAAAAGACCCTTCAACTACTTGGGCTTGGCTTATGATAATGATAATTTTACCAGTGTTTGGATTTATCATTTACCTTCTTTTAGGTCAAAATTTTAGTAGGGCAAGACTTTTTAAAGAAAAAAAAGAATTTGATACAATAAAAAGAAGAAAACTTTCAAAGGATTTTACCAGTAAAGAGCATGAGCATATTGGTGGAGAGCAGTATTTAGACCTTATTAGAATGAATTATACTCATTCAGGAGCTAAATGTACTTATAACAATGAAGTTGATATTTATTATAATGGAGTGGATAAATTTAAGCAACTTATTAAAGATTTAAAAAATGCAAAAAAGTTTATACACATTCAATATTATATAATAAGACCAGATAGATTAGGTAAAAAGATAATGAGTATTTTAGAGGAAAAAGCAGCTGAAGGAGTAGAAGTAAGGTTTTTAGTAGATAGTATGGGCTCCTATAAGGTAACAAAAAGGTCTTTGAAAAATTTCACTAAAAATGGGGGAAAGTTTGAAATATTTTTTCCAGGAATACTTCCTCATGTTAATACTCGTATAAATTATAGAAATCATAGAAAAATGGTTATAATAGATGGAGAATATGGCTATACTGGAGGATTTAATGTTGGAGATGAGTACATAAATGAAAACAAGCATATAGGTTTTTGGAGAGATACTCATATAAGAATAAGAGGAGAAGCAGTTAATGATTTAACTAATAGATTTTTACTTGATTGGTGTTATGCTTCAGGAGAAGAAATAGATGATTTTAGCAAATTTTATCCTAAAAATCCAATAAGAGATGGAGATATTGCAATACAAATTGTAACAAGTGGTCCTGATCATAATGAAGAATATATTAAAAATGCTTATATGAAAATGATAAATAATGCAAAAAAATATGTTTATTTAGAAACTCCATATTTTGTACCAGATGCACCTATGCTTGAAGCATTGAAGCTTTCTGCTTTATCAGGAGTTGATGTAAGGCTTATAATACCAGGAAAGCCAGACCATGTATTTATGAAGTGGGCAGCTAGTGCTTATATAGGAGATTTATTAAATGCTGGAGCAAAGGTGTATTTATATCAAAATGGATTTATACATGCAAAAACAATAGTGGCAGATGGAAAAGTATGTACAGTAGGTACAGCAAATATGGATATGAGAAGCTATTGCTTAAACTTTGAAGTAAATGCTTTTATATATGATGATAGAGTTGCAAATAATCTTGAGACACAATTTTTTAAAGATATAGAAGATTGTAAAGTTATGACTAAGGAAGAATATGATAAAAGAAGCATTGCATTAAGGATAAGAGAGTCTATAATAAGATTAATATCTCCAATCTTATAGATAGTTATTAATCTGTTAAATAAATAACTTATTTTTAAAAGAATTAATAATAATTACAATAAAAACATTGACTATATAATATAAAACATATAAAATATATTTAAATTATACAAAAATTATTTATGGAGGAAATCATGAAAGGAATTATAAAAGAATTATCATTAAAATTATATAGCTTTTATTATTTTATATTCTGGGGCTTTTATTTTAGTGCTGGCTATTTTTTCTGCAATAAAAATGAAAATAATTCTTTTATAATGAGTGTTTAATTCTATAAATAACAATATGTAATTTAAAATTATATTTACAAATTGATAATTTAGGGAGCTCATTATGGGCTCTCTTTTTTGTACCATAGAAAATTTTAAGGAGGAGTTAAAAATGATAGTTATTTTAAAACCCAATGCAGATAAAAAGGAAATTGAAATTCTTACAGAAAATCTTCAAAAGCAAGGTGTAGAGGTAAATCCAGTAATAGGAAAAGAACTTAGCATATTAGGCTTAGTAGGTGATACAAGTAAAATTGATGAAACTCAAGTTGAAGCAAATGAAATTGTAGAAAGAGTTATGCATGTAGCAGAGCCTTTTAAGAAAGCAAATAGATTATTTCATCCAGAGCCAACAATAGTAGATGTATGTGGGGAAAAAATAGGTGGAAAGAAACTTGCAATGATAGCAGGACCTTGTTCAGTAGAAACAGAAGAGCAAATAGTAGGGATAGCTGAAGATGTTAAGAAAATAGGAGCTAATTTCTTAAGAGGAGGAGCTTTTAAACCAAGAACTTCACCATATGCTTTCCAAGGATTAAAATATCATGGATTAGAATTACTAAAAAAGGCAAAGGAAAAGACAGGGCTTCCAATAGTTACAGAACTTATGTCTCCATATGATATAGAAGTATTTGAAAGAGATGTTGATGTTATTCAAGTTGGAGCAAGAAATATGCAAAACTTTGATTTACTAAAAGAATTAGGGAAAACCTCAAAGCCAATTCTTTTAAAGAGAGGATTATGTGCAACAATTGAAGAATGGTTAATGTCAGCTGAATACATAATGGCTGGAGGAAATGAAAATGTAATTCTTTGTGAAAGAGGAATAAGAACATATGAAACTTACACAAGAAACACTTTAGATTTAAGTGCAATTCCAGCAGTTAAAAAATTAAGTCATTTACCAGTAGTTGTAGACCCAAGTCATGCAGCAGGAAAATGGTGGATGGTAGACCCATTAGCAAAGGCAGCAGTAGCAGTTGGATGTGATGGATTAATAATAGAAGTTCACAATAATCCAGCTTGTGCATGGTGTGATGGACAACAATCAATAAAACCAGAAGTTTATGGAAAATTAGTAGAGGAATTAAAAGTTATAGCTAAAGCAGTAGGAAGAGAAATTTAGTTAAAACATAATGAATATATTATTTTGTCTTGAATTGCTACTAAGATAGCAAAAGAGCAAAATAATATATTCACTCTGTTTTTTTATGGAGATAAAATTTTAGAAGTGATAAAATATTATAGTATAAGAAAAAAATGCTACATAAACTTTTTAAGGGGGTTAATTAATGGCAGATTTAAAAATTTATCCAACATCTCTTAAGGGGGAAGTTAAAATTCCACCATCAAAGAGTATGGCTCATAGAGCTGTAATTTGCGCATCTCTTGGAAATGGAGTAAGTAAGGTAAGTAATATTGACATGTCTGATGATATAATAGCTACAAGCGAGGCTATGAGAGCTTTAGGAGCAATTATTGAAGAAAACGGAGATGTATTAACTATTACAGGAATAAAAAGCCCTGAGAATTCTAAAAAAAGAGAAGAAGAAAGATTAATAGATTGTAATGAATCTGGTTCTACTTTAAGATTTTTAGTTCCAATAGCTCTAGCCTTTGAAGGAACAACAAGATTTATTGGAAGAGGAAATTTAGGGAAAAGACCTTTAAATACATATTATGAAATATTTGATGAACAAGGTATTAAATATAGCTATAAAGAAGGTGTTTTAGATTTAGTTACATCAGGACTTTTAAAAGCTGGAGAATTTAGAGTAAAAGGAAATATAAGTTCTCAATTTATAACTGGATTAATGTTTACTCTTCCTCTTTTAGATGGAGACTCTAAAATAATTATTACTACTGAACTTGAGTCTAAGGGATATTTAGATTTAACATTATCTGCAATGAAGGATTTTGGAATAGAAATAATAAATAATGATTATAAAGAATTTATAATAAAAGGAAATCAAGAATATATAAGTAGAGACTATAGAGTTGAAGGAGATTATTCTCAAGCTGCATTTTTCTTAAGTGGAGACGCATTAGGAGATGAAGTTAAACTTTTAGATTTAAAAGAAGATTCCCTTCAAGGAGATAGAGAAGTTTTAGATATTTTAGAAAGAATGGGAATGGTTTATAATAAAGAAGATGGAAAAATAAGTGGAAAAGTTGATGAATTAAAAAGCACACTTATAGATGCATCTCAATGCCCAGATATTATTCCAGTATTATCTGCTGTAGCAGCTTTAAGTAAAGGAAGAACTGAGATAATAAATGCTGGAAGATTAAGAATAAAAGAATGTGACAGATTAAATGCTGTGGCAGTAGAGCTTAATAAATTAGGAGCTAAGGTAGAGGAAAAAACAGAAGGGTTAGTAATAGATGGTGTTAGTGAACTTAATGGTGGAGTTGAAGTATGGAGCCATAAAGACCATAGAATAGCCATGACTTTAGCAATTGTATCAAGTAGATGTAAAGAACCTATAATATTAAAGGATTGGGAATGTGTATCTAAATCATATCCACAATTTTTTGATGATTTTAAAGCATTAGGAGGAAATTTTGATGAGTGGAATGTGGGGGAATAATATAAAGGTCTCTATATTTGGAGAATCTCATGGAAATGCCATAGGAATAACAATAGATGGACTTCCATCAGGTTTTGAATTAGATTTAGACATGATTGATGTTGAAATGAAGAGAAGAGCTCCAGGAAGAAGTAGTTTATCTACTGCAAGAAAAGAAAGTGATATTCCAGAAATATTAAGTGGATATTTTAATGGAAAAACAACAGGAACACCTCTTTGTGGAATTATAAGAAATGGAGACCAACACTCTAAGGATTACGGAAAACTTAAAGATTTAATGAGACCAGGCCATGCAGATTATACAGGAGCAGTTAAATATAGTGGTTTTAACGATTATAGAGGAGGGGGACACTTTTCTGGAAGAATTACTGCACCATTAGTATTTGCAGGAGCAATATGTAAGCAAATACTATCATCTAAAGGTATAGAAATTGGTGCTCATGTAAAAAGTATAAAAAATATAAAGGATAAGTCTTTTGATTATACCAATATATCAAGTGAACAATTAAAAGAATTAAGAAGTAAAGAACTTCCTTTACTAGACCCTTCAAAAGAAGAAGAAATGAGAAATGTTATTTTAAAAGCTAAAAATGATTTAAATTCAGTTGGTGGGGTAATTGAATGTGCTGTAGTAGGAATAGAAGCAGGCCTTGGAGACCCATTTTTTGATTCAGTAGAATCAAGATTATCACATCTTTTATTTTCAGTTCCAGCTGTAAAAGGTGTTGAATTTGGATTGGGATTTGGAATAACAGAGCTTTATGGTTCAGAAAGTAATGATTCTTTCTATTATGAAGGAGAAAAAGTAAAAACAAAAACTAACAATAATGGAGGAATATTAGGAGGTATAACAAATGGTATGCCTATAATATTTAAAACAGCAATAAAACCTACACCATCTATTTCAAGAAAACAAGACACAATAAATATTTCAACCAAGAAAAATGAAGAACTAGAAATAGTAGGAAGACATGACCCTTGTATAGTTCAAAGAGCTATACCAGTAATTGAGGCTGTAGCCGCTATTGGAATTCTTGATTTAATAAAGGAGAAAAATGGATGTCAGGTTTAGAAGATTTTAGAAAAGAAATTGATAAAATAGATAAACAACTTATAGCTCTTTTTGAAAAAAGAATGGATGAAGTTTTAAAAGTAGCTCAATATAAAAAAGATAACAATCTTGATATTTTTCAAAAGGGAAGAGAAGAAGTTGTAATAGGTAAAGCACTTGCAAACTTAAAAAATAAAGATTATTCAGATGAAGTAGTAAAGTTTTTAAATGCTACAATGGAAATAAGTAGAGGACTTCAAAAAAGAAAGATTTTATCAGGTAAAAAATCTAAGGAAATAGAAATAAATACACAACCTATAAAGAAAAATAGCAAAGTAGGATATCCAGGAGTTCAGGGCTCTTTTTCAGAAGAGGCACTTGATAAGTTCTTTGGTGAATATGTACAAAAAACTTCTTATCAAGAATTTGAAGATGTATTTAAAGCCCTTGAAGAAGGAAAGCTTGATTATGGAATAATACCTATAGAAAATTCTTCAACTGGAGCAATTTCTGCTACATATGACCTATTAAGAAAATATAACTTTTACATAGTTGGAGAAGAATGTATAAAGATAGAACAAAACTTAATTGGATTAGATGGGGCAATATTAGAAGAAATTGATGAGGTTTATTCACATACTCAAGGAATTGAACAAAGTAGTGAATTTTTAAGTCAATATAATCATTGGAAACTTATACCTTTTCATAATACTGCAATAAGTGCAAAGTTTATTAAAGATTTAGGAGATAAAAGTAAAGCTGCTATAGCAAGTAAAAAAGCAGCAGAGGTTTATGGACTTAATATAATAAAAGAAAATATTAATAACCAAGAAGATAATTTTACAAGATTTGTGGTTATTTCAAGAACCTTAGATGTAGTTCCAGATGCTGATAAAGTAAGTGTTGTATTTTCATTAGAAAATGAAGCAGGTACTTTATATAGATTATTAAGACACTTTGCAGAAAATAATATAAACATGATAAAAATAGAATCAAGACCAATGAATGATAATTCATGGAAGTATTTCTTATATGTAGATTTTGAAGGTACTTTAGAAAATGATCAGGTTAAAAAGGCATTAAAACTTATTGAAGCCAATTCTGAATATTTTAAGCTTTTAGGAGCATACAAAACTGCAATTAAATAGGGGGATATTATGGAGTTTTATGGACTATTAGGAGAA
>ONGV01000063.1 GCA_900317445.1 uncultured Eubacteriales bacterium
TATTCCAACTATATACCCATCTTTAATTCCTATATCAGCTTTATAAACTCCTGTATAATCTAAAATTAAGGCATTAGTTATTACTAAGTCTAAATCTCCATCTTCACTTGTTGTATTAACAGATTGACCCATACCATCTCTAATAGTTTTTCCACCACCAAATTTTATTTCATCACCATAAGTGGTAAAATCCTTTTCTACTTCTATGATTAAATTAGTATCTCCAAGTCTTACTTTATCAGAAACAGTAGGTCCAAACATCATTCCATAATCTTTTGATGATATTTTATAACTCATGTATATCCCTCCTTACTTAATAAATCCTTTTAGTTTTGCTTTTTCTAAGGATGATTTTTTAGTTTCATCATTAACTTGACATCTTGTTAAATCGTTTAATCCAAAAACTCTCTTTTTACCACCTATCTCAACTAATTGAACTTCTTTTTCTTCACCAGGCTCAAATCTTACTGAAGTACCAGAAGGAATATCAAGTCTCATTCCATAAGATTTTTCCCTATCAAACTTTAAAAATTTATTAACCTCAAAAAAATGAAAATGTGACCCTACTTGAACAGGTCTATCTCCATTATTACAAACCTTTATTTTTATTGTTCTTCTTCCTTCATTTAAAATTATTTCTTTATCAGAATAAAAAACTTCTCCTGGTATCATATATATAACACTTCCTTTTTATTTTATTGGGTCATGCACAGTAACTAGCTTTGTACCATCTGGAAAGGTTGCTTCAATTTGAACATCATGTATTATTTCTGGAACTCCTTCCATAACATCTTCTCTTGTAAGAAGTTTAGTTCCCATATTCATTAACTCTGTAACAGTATGACCATCTCTTGCTAGTTCTAAAAGTTCTGCACTAATATATGCAACAGACTCTACATAATTAAGTTTTAATCCTCTTGCCTTTCTTTTAGCAGCTAATTCACCTGCAAAATGTAACATTAATTTTTCTTGTTCTTTTGGTGTAAGTCGCACAAAAATGCACCTCCTAATTTTTTTGTATAAAAAAAAGGCTCAACGAAAAAACTTCGTTGAACCTCTTTGTTCAATTTAAATAAATTATAACATCTTAATTACATATTCTCAATAAATCATATTTAATTTACAATAATTTTTTATTAAAAAATATTGCTTTTTTAATTCTTACCTTTAAAAAACTTATTATTTTAACATTATATCAACAATTTCATAAACATTATCCACGAAGTTATTCACAGATTTCTTTAACTTTTCCTCTGCTCTATTAAAAGTATAACCATTTGGAGTTATTTTAATCATTGATAAGTCATTAAAAGAATCTCCTATTGTATAAAGATTTTCCTTAGTTTCACCTTCAAGTTCTAATATCTTTAATAAAGCATTTCCCTTTGAACAACCTTTAGGTACAATATCTACAAAAAACTGATTTCTATATGCTTCAACATATTCACCATATTTTTTTATTACCTCATCTTTAACCTTTTCTGCCCAATGATAATCTTCACTAAAGGTAAATAAGCTCATCATTTTAAAATCTGTATCTCTATTCATCATTTCTTCTTTAGATACTCTTTTAAATGGAATGTTAAAGTCACTTAAATTATTCTCTAAATTACTTCCACCCTTCCAAACAGCATTAACATTTTTAGAATCATCTCCACTTAATATTACATCCTCATTGTCATAATAATCTTCTAAAATTGATTTATATACTTTGCTTGGAACCCATTTATCCCATACTACATTATTATTTTTATCAATTATAAGACCACCATTACAAAGAGATAAATAATCATATTCTAATGGATATTTATGTATTATGTTTTTAACTCCATTAAAAGTTCTTCCTGTAGAAACAACAAACTTTCCACCATTTTCTTTTAATCTATGTATAGCTTCTATGTTTTCTTTTGATATTTGGTCATTTACTATTAATGTTCCATCTAAATCACTTGCTAATATTTTCATATATATATATATATCATCCTTTCTCAAAAATTAAAGGGCTACTTTAAAGTAACCCTCTTAATAAAATATTATACACTATTTTGTATATTTTCTGTGAAGTAATTTATGAGCAAGTCCTTTACCTGGTTCACCCATATAAGTTTCATACATTTTCTTTATTGCAGTATTTTCATGAGATTTTCTCTTTTCTGCATTTTTATCTTGGTTATAAAGAACAGATGCTCTAATTGTTTTTATATCATTTCTTTCTATTTCAAGATTATTTACATGAGGTTGTCCTCCACCATTTACACATCCACCTGGACATGCCATTACTTCAATAAAGTGATATGGCTTTTCATTTATTTTTCCACTATTAATAAATTCAGCTAAATTTTTTGCTCCATTAATTACAACTACATTATATTCATTTCCTGCTATTTCAACAGTAGCTTCTTTAACTCCTTGTAATCCTCTTACTTCTACATAATCCACATTTTCTAATTCTTTCTTTTCTGCAAATTCTTTAGCACTTCTTATAGCAGCTTCCATAACTCCACCAGTTGCTCCAAAAATTGTTCCAGCGCCTGTATATTCTCCCATAGCTGGGTCAACTTCACCATCTTCTAGTTGAGCAAAGTTTATTTTTGCATCTTTTATAAGTTTTGCTAATTCTCTTGTAGTTATTGTAGCATCGATTTCTCTTATGCCATTGATTTCCATTTCAGGTCTATCTGCTTCATATTTTTTAGCTGTACATGGCATTACTGTTACAGTAAATATGTTCTTTGGATCTATTCCTGATACTTCTGGATAATAAGTCTTTGTTGCTGAACCAAATATTTGTTGTGGTGACTTAGCAGAAGATAAATTTTCTAATAACTCTGGATAATAATTTTCTGCTTGTCTTACCCAGCCTGGACAGCATGAAGTAAACATTGGGAATGGACCATTATTCTTAATTCTTTCAAGAAGTTCTGTAGCTTCTTCCATAATAGTCATATCTGCACCA
>ONGV01000028.1 GCA_900317445.1 uncultured Eubacteriales bacterium
CTTTAATTGATTAAAAATATCTCTAGACATTTCCTCTGCTGTTGGTCTATATGGTACAAATATTATTTTAAAATCATTTTGAAGTTCCTTTAATTTTTCTGCTAAAAGCTTTCCCTCTTCATTTTCTTCTATAATGAATTTATGGTCATATTTTTCTGCTATCTCTTTCAATACATTTTTAAAATTTCCAAAATCATCTACCATTCCTCTTAGTTGACCTTCTTTATGAAGCTCTTCTGATTTTATTTTTGCTATAAGCTTATATCTATGACCATGAATATTAGAACATTTTCCTACATATCCACTTAGATAATGTGCTGTATCAAATTCTACTTGACTCTTTATTTTAAACATAAACACTATCTCCTATGTATTTTTAATTGAATATATTATTTTACTCTTTCCTAAATTAGGATAAAACAAAAAAAGATTTATCTTGTTGTGACTAAAATCTAGCACAACAAAACAAATCTTAATAATTTTTAAAATTTTAGTTGCCTAGTTTTGTTTATAGACAGGATGGTCCAAACGAACTGTCTTATTCAAATTTACTATGTAACTTTAACATACTTTTTTATAATCTGCAAATGTTTATTTTTTCTTTAATAAAACTGCTGATATAAATGATACTAAAGGGACTGTATATATAACTGCCAAACTTCCTGATATACCTTGCATTATCTCTATTCCTATTGAATACATATTTATAACCTGATTATAGTGCATATTATATGAATAGAAGGTTATTAATGTACTTATTGCCCCTCCTGTAAAAGCAAGAATTAATGTATTTGACATTGTTCCCATCATGTCTCTGCCTACATTTATTCCTGATTTAAATAGTTCTTTTCTTGTTAAATCAGGGCTTTTTTCATTTATCTCATTTATAGTTGAGGCTATTGACATACTTACATCCATAACTGCACCTAAGGAAGCAATTAAAATTCCTGCAAATAAAAGTCCCCCAATTTTTAAATCTGTTTGGGAAGATATAAATACTAAATCTTCTATATCAGAAACATTATAACCTGATATTTTAGCAAAGTGTCCAAAAACTGATGCAAATATACCTGAAAATATTACTCCAATTACAGTTCCTAATATTGCTGAAAGTGTTTTTTTAGTAAATCCTCCTATAAGATACATAGTAACTACAGTTGTTAAAATTACTATGATAACTGCTGAGAAAAATGGTGAATATCCTTTATATAACATTGGAATAAACAAAAATATTATACAAATAAAAGTAAATATAAGTCCTATTGCAGACTTAAATCCATTCTTTCCACCAATTACCCATATAGATATTAGAAAGAAAGCTACAAAAGCATAAATCATAAAACTTCTATCATAACTATAAACTGATGCTGTAATGTTATCTTTAGCTACACTTATCTTTGCAATTACCCTCATACCTACAGTACAATCTGCTCCATAAAGATAGCCAGAATTACTGGTAGCTTCTATTATTTTCCCTTTAAATTCTCCAGAACTAATCTTAAGATTTACTTTTTGTGTCCCTATTCTTGAACCATCTTCTTGAATATTATCTTTCACTATAGATTGTACTACAGCTTTATTAAAGCTATTCCCCTGTTGATTAACAAGTTCACTTTTCTCAAAATTATTAAAATTATATAAAAACACACTAAAGATTATAAATACTAATACAACTATTACTATTCTAATATTAGTTTTTTTGTTACTAAAGAATTTTTCTGCCATGTAATTTTATTCCTCCTAAAAATTCTACCCTTAAAATTAATAAGAGCAGGCAAAACCTGCTCCTTTAGCATAAATTTATTTACTAATAACTATTTTGCTCTCTTTTTCTTTCTTAAAGCTACATAATATACTGAACCTAATACTATTAATGAAACTACTGATACTCCTACTATTGGATATATATTTGTATTATCTCCAGTTCTTGCAGAATTACCTTTTTGTGAGTTATTATTGTTTGAACTTGTATTTTTGTTTGAATCTAAGTTTGTGTTTGAATTTGTGTTATTATTTTCTTCTTCATTAGTATTGTCTTTGTTCTCTTCATTCTCAGTTTTAGTTGGTTCTTTTTCTTCAAGAGAAGACATAGCTTGAGTTAACTCTCCATAAGATTGTCCAACTTCTTCTGTTGTAGCAGCTGATTTTTTTTCTATTTCCTTTGCTGATGCTATAGCAGATTTTAAGTTATTAAGACTTTCTTCTGTATAATTATTTTCTGATGTTACAATTTTTTCTGCTTCTGCTATTAATTCAGTTAAATTTGACTTATCAACAGATTTTACAATTGAGTATGTATTATCAATTTTTTCTCCATTATCAGTTCTATAAGTATTTATAGTAAAGCTTACTTCGTCAATATCTATTATTGAATAAGTTGGTACATCTTCTTGCCATCTTGCAGCTACATATGATTGTTGTCTTGAAACTAAATCATAGAATTTACTTCCTGATGAAGAGTTTGCTGTCATGTATAATATTCCATCTGGATTTACTGCTGCTCCTTCTTCATATGTTACATCTACAACTGAATTTTTATCTTGTATACTTTCTATATAATCAAAGTATTTTGAATCAAAAGCTTCTGTATTTCCTGCTAAATCTTCTTCAAAATAAGTTTCATATTCATCATCACTTATCATTTTGCTTTCATCCTTAACTCCACCCTTTAAAATTAAAGATCTTGTATAAGTATGGTCATGTCCTGTTAAAACTACATCAATATTATTTTCTTCAAAAATAGGAACTAAGCTATATCTTAACTCAACTATTTCTGGCTCATTTGAATGTTCTCCTGAACCATATATGTCTTGGTGAAGTGTAACTATACGCCATTTTGCTTCAGGATTTTTTTCAATAGCTTCACTTATAAGAGCTTCATGTTCAGCAACATTGTAATTATTAGTATTTAACATTATAAATAATGCATCGCCATAGCTATAGTAATAATCTCCTCCAGCCATAGTTTTTCCATATTCAGATGCATTTGGATTATTAAAATGATATGAATAATTTCCACTTGGTGCATCATGGTTACCTATAGTTGTAGCAACTGGTAAAGATTTTAATGCTGGTGCACTTAAATACCCTGCATATTCAATTTCATTCTTATCATAAGTTAAACTTGGCTTCTTTTTATCTCTTGATTGAATTTGGTCTCCTGCTGAAACAATAAAGCTTAAATTTGGATTTTTATTTAATGCACAATTAATTGTATTGCTCCAGTTAAAGCTATCATTTCTTACTGCTTTATCTTGTCCTTGTTCTTCTTCTTCTCCAGTAGCTGTATTTCCACTAGATGAACCTATTTGAGGATCTCCAACATATACAAAGCTAAATTTTTCTGTGCTTTGTGTTTTATATTCAACAGGAGTTGTCCATTCTCCATTTACCTCATAGCTATAATAATAAGTTGTATTTTCTTCTAAACCTGATACAGTTGCTTTATTTGACTTATATCTTGCTACTGCTGATTCTGAAGTAACTTCTAATTCTTGTGCATCACTCATATCAGCACTTTTACCAAACTTTAATCTTGGCTTAGCCTCTGTGTCTTTAGAATACCATGCAAAATTTAATTTTCCTGCATCACTACCTGGAGTTAATGACATTTGAACAGGATTATTTTTTATATTTTCCCATTCTTCACACCATTTTTCCCATTCCCCATTTTGTGCTGCTTCTGTTTTAGATGCTTCTGTCCATCCATCATTATCTGCTGCAAATGCACTAATACTTGTACCAGAAAGTATTGCCCCTATTAATATTGCAACGGTTAATTTTTTTCCTCTTTTTATCATATCTCTTCCTCCAATGCCTTTATAATTATAAAAATTTTTATTGCATTACAAAGAGAGTATATAAAAAATTTTTTTAAGTTTACAGTTTTATTAAGGTGTTTTTACATAAGTTACTATTTATTTAACACTTTTTTAAATCTTTTAATATAAATATCCCTATATTTCTATTGTTTGATATTTTAACCATTAATTTAAATATCAATTTTTCTTTTAAATTTCTTATTTTTTATAAAGAAATAAATCTATTCTTCTATATTTATAACTTTCATAGGTTTACGATGAAGAAGGTCATAAATAATTGGAACTACAAATAATGTTAAAAGCGTACCATATACAAGTCCACCTATGGTTACTATTGCCATTGGTTGAACCATATCTGAACCCATACCTACTCCAAGTGCCATAGTTGAAAGTCCTAATATAGTTGTTAAAGCTGTCATTAGTATTGGACGAATACGAGTTTTGCCTACTTTTATTAAAGCTTCATGTTTGTCCATTCCATCTAATCTTAATTGATTAACATAGTCAACAAAAACTATACCATTATTTACTATAATACCTGAAAGGACCAAGAATCCAAGCATTGATATTATACTTAATTCAGAACCTGTTATAACTAATGCTAACAGTCCACCTGTAAAAGCAAGAGGAATTGTAAATAATACTATAAAAGGTGAAAGTAGTGATTGGAATTGTGCTACCATAATTAAGTATATAAATACAATTGCTAAGGCAATCATAAGTATTAAGTCACCCATTGTCTCATTTATTGTTTCATTTTCTCCAGAAATTTCTATATTATATCCTTCTGGAGTATTATATTTATCTAATTCTTTCTCTACCTCACGACTTACAAGCCCTATGTTATGGTCATCATCTATTCCTGCTGAAACAGAAATTGTCCTAGTTTGAGCCATATGTTTTATTGAATTTAAGCTTTCTTCTTCAGATATATCTGCTATTTCACTTAAAGCTACCTCTACTTCTTCTCCATTTTTATTTCCTTTAACCTTATAATTTTTTAAATTATCTCTTGTTATAGAATTTTCTTTATCCTTTATTACAACAACAGGATAATCATTTACTCCAACATTTAATGTTGTTGATGTATTTTCATTTTTTATAGCCGTTGTTACAGCTTGATAAACCTGTGCAACTGTAAGTCCATAGCTTCCAAGTTTATTTTTATTTACTATAACACGAGTTTCTGTTGTATTTTCTTCAAGACCATTAGATACATCTATTGTACCTTCAGTTTTTTCTAAAATATTTGTAACATCTTTAGATATTCTTTGTAGTTCATCTAAGTCAGAACCTTTTATGTTAATTTTTATTCCTGAGCCTCCTAAAGCTGACATATCCATAGTTGAAGCAGTTATTGAAAGTTCACAATTTAAGTCCTTTGTTTTTTCTTCTATCATCTTTTTAATTTCTTCATTATTATGCTTTTTATCTTGTTTTAAAAGTACATACATTGATATGGAATTACTATTTCCACCACCAGTAAGCATACTCATTGAGCCACTAGATTGAAGTGCACCTATTGTTTCAATATCATCTATTTCTGTTACTTTATCTATTACTTTATTACTCATTTCTCTTAATTCATTATCTTTAGTATCTTTGTCCATCTCTAAGGTTATACTCATTTGAGGACTATCCATACTTGGAATAAATGCTGTACCCATGTTTATAGCTTTAAATGCTGAAAAGGCTAGTAATCCAATTGCTATTATTAAAACTACAAATTTATACTTAAGAGCTTTATTTAATATATTTCCATATACATTTATAAACTTATCAAAAAGTTTATGCTCTTTCTCTTTATTCTTCTTTAATAGGGTTGAGCCCATTGTTGGAACTAATGTTAAGGCAACAATTAAACTTGCTAGTAAAGAATATGCTATAGTAAGTCCCATATCAGTAAATAACTGACGAGAAATACCTTGTGCAAAAACTATTGGCAAGAAAACACATATAGTTGTTAAAGTTGAGGCAAATATTGCACCTGAAACTTGTTTTGCCCCCTCAACAGCAGCTTTTGCAGCACTCATTCCCTCATTTCTTAGCCTATATATATTTTCTATTACAACAATACTATTATCTACAAGCATTCCAACTCCAAGTGCTAAACCTGCTAATGAAATTACATTCATTGTTACTCCACTAAAATACATAGCTACTAAAGCAAACATTAAGCTTATTGGTATACTAAAAGCTATTATTATTGTTGGTCTTATATTTTTTAAGAAGATGAAAAGTATTATTATAGCAAGAATTCCTCCTGATATAAGATTATTTAATACGGAATTAATAACTATATCAATATAAGTTCCTTGGTCATTTAATGCTGTAATATGAAGATTAGAATTTTCTTTCATAAGCTTTTCCATTTCTTCATTTATCTTATCTGAAACCTCTGAAGTTGAAGCTGTGCTTTGCTTTTGCATAGATAATATTATTCCATCATTTCCATTTATCTTTGCATAGATTTCATTAGAGTTATCAGCCATTTCAACCTCTGCAACATCAGTTAATTTTATTTCTCCAATTCCTCCAGCATCAACATTAAATAAAACAAGATTCTTTAATTCTTCAAGGTCAGAGAATTTATCCCCTACCTTAACTAAAAATTGTTCTTCTCCTTCTTTAATATATCCTGCTGGCATTGAAAAGTTATCAGCCATTAAAATAGCACTTATTGTATCTGAAGTTATCATGCTACTTATATTAGCCTTAGCATATGCCTCATCTCTTGCTTTTTCAAACTCTTCAATTCCTTTATTTAACTCAGCTTCACTATTTTCTAATTTTACTGAAGCCTTTGTTAATTCCTGACTTAATGTAAGCTTTCCTGCTTCAAGTTGTTTCTCACCTTCTGCAATTTGAGTTAGCTTATTTTCTAAGTCTTTTTGCTTATCTTTCATTTGAGAAATACTATCATCACAAGCTTTTATCCCCATATTTAATTGATTTAAAATTTCATTTTCTTTATCTAAAGTAGGAAGATTAAGCTCATTTTGTTTATCAACTACCTTTTGTATTATATCTCTTTGTTTTACTAAGGATTCTTTTTTCTCATTTATTTGTGATATTAAATTTAGAAAATTACTTAAAGCTATTTGCATTTGATTTTTTCCACTTGTAAGCTCTACTCCTGCATTTACAATATTTTGTGTCTGCTTTTGGCTTTGGGCTTCAAGCTCTTTCTTTCCTGCTTCTAGCTTTTCTTTTGCATCATCTAATTTTAACTTTGTTTCTGCTAATTTTGAATCTACTGATGCTAATACCTTGTTATTTAATTCATCAATTTTTTGTTGATTTATATTAACATGAACCTCTTCTTTAACTAATCCTGTAGCATCTACTGAAGCTACTCCATCTATACGTTCAAATTCTGGAACAACCTCATCTTGAACATATTTTGAGACTTCCTTAATATCCATATCATTAACATCTACACTAGCAATCATTATTGGCATCATGTTAGGATTTAATTTCATTAAGGTTGGAGAGGAAACTCCATCTTCAAAATATGCTTTTACTAAATCAATTTTTCCACTTAATTCAATCATTACACTATCCATATTAGTTGCTTGTTCAAATTCTAATATAATAACACTTGAATTTTCACTAGAAATACTATTTATATTCTTTATTCCACTAGTAGTTGCTAAAGTTTTTTCTAAGGGCTTAGTAACTCCTGTTTCAACTTTTTCTGGACTTGCTCCTGGATATGTTGTCATAACTATTACATATGGCAGATTTAAACTTGGCAATAAATCTGTTGTCATTTTTGTAAATGAAATTCCGCCTAATAATAATATCATTATAACTGCAACAACAACTGTAAATGGTTTTTTTACACTAAACTTTGATAACAAATTTTTCCCTCCTAAAACTACTTGTTATATAAGATAAAGGCTAAAAGCTTCTTCCTCCACCACCATAGCCTCCTCCTGAAGAACTTCCTCCACTAGAACTTCCTGAAGAACTTGAACTTTTTTCAATCTTTGTCTTTGTGGTATTAGTATACATATATGTATCTTCTTTTATATTTCTTTTTATTGAATTAACATTTAAATAAGTTTCAGCAGTAGTTGTTTTTTTGCCACCAAAATTAAATATTAGTATAAAAAATATTATCAAAGTAATTACTAAAGCAATTCCTAGCTTTGAGTACCATTTTGTTAAAAATACTGGTACTGATTCTGAAACATTCATATACTTTTCTATTCCCTTAATAAATTCATTACAAGAACCATAATAATTTAATTCCTCATCAGCTGTTAATGTATTATAAATATTATCTAACACTGAATCTATCCTGCTTTGAGAGAAATAATTTTTTGCCTCTTTAGCAGTTGTCATCCAAAGCTCTCTATTTCCTGTAACAGACTTATCTAAGCTTATTAAATATAAAAGTCCTGTTCCATCAGAATCTTCATAACCAAAATCATGAGTTTTATAAAAATTTTCTGCATATTCTCTAGGATATTTTCCTTCTGCATCATTAGTGGTTACAATTACTATATCAACCTGTTTTTCTTTTGAAACCTTGTCCATATATTTTTGCAAAGAATATTCCTCTGTTTCTGTTAAAATATCTGCTTCATCAAATATCCTTTCATCTGTTACAATTAAGCCTTCATTATTTCTATTTTGAACCTTGGTTCTTAAAACTTTATTTGATGTTTTTCCAGTAAAAAATATTCCTATAAAGCTAATAATTGTCAGTATGTAAACAATTATCATTGTTACTTTAAATTTTTTCATTATAGTCCTCCTCCCATTAAGCATACTAAAATATATACAATTGATAATATTGCTATAAATAATGTTAAGAAGACAATAACAGCCTTAGAAGTACTAACTGGTGGCTTTCCTACTACCTTTCCAGTTTGTCCATTCATTGCAAATACATATTCTTTTCCTTTATATGTATATTTGTAAAGCCATACTGGCAATAAAGAATATTCAATTTTGGTTGAATCAGCTCTTTCAACTCTATGTTTAACATTTACTGTTGAATATCCTTTTATCTCTCCTACTGCTATATTATAAGCCCCATCTTTAGCTTGTTTTTTAGCTTTTTCTATAAGGTCTTGAGAAGAATAATTAAATTTTTCTGCCATATATCCAGATAAATAGCCCATTTCAAAATTTTGTAACCCATTATAATCAAAAGGCTCAAGCATTCCCATAAGCTCATCATCCATCTTAATTGATGAATCTAGTGGAATTTTATTAAATTCTGCATCTATATTTCTTCTTACAATATAATGAGATGTTTCTGTATATCTATAATCTCCTCTTGTATAGGTTCTTACCTTAGTACAATTTGCTTCTACATCTGCATTAGTTTTAAAATCATATAACCAAAAAGGAACATAAATTCCTGAAAGCTTTTGAATATTATTTGCATTTAAGAAGTCACTTGGAGTAAATAACCCTCCATGACACCATTTTTTTATTTTATCTAAAGCAAAATCTCTATCATATTTAAAAGGAATAACTGATTGAGGCTTTATTACATTACTTAATCTATCACTTAATATGGTTGCTGCCCCACAATAAGCACAATAAGTAGCTGCTGTGTACTCATCAGTTATAATTTCTGCTCCGCAATTTGGACATTCATACACTTTAGTATTTGATAAATTTTGTTCTACATCCCCCTCCCTTTCTTCTGTTTCTACATCTTCAACCTTACTTTCATTTCCACAATAATCACAATGAAGCAATTGTTTTTGTGGATCAAAAGTCATATTTCCTCCACAATTAGGACACTTATATATCAGTACCACTTAATGAAAACCCCTCCATCATTTCAAATTTTTTATAATAAGATAATACCACATATATTACATTAATACCTAATTATTTATCAAACTTCTAAATTATCCCTCGTTAATCCTGTAGCTATAAAAATAAATAAACTTGACAAAAACGCCTTCCATGCTTTACACTCTTGTCTTTTTGTTGTTTCTTTTAATAAACTAATATTTTGAAATTGGGAATAATTAATTAATAAAAATATTCCTGTAGCATAAATATACATTAAATTTGCAACTCTAGGTAACTCACTTAAGTCTCCTATTTTCTCTGCATTTTTTGTGTTATTTATTTTATCTAAAATTCCTACTTTACTCCATATTAAAAACTTAATATTTAAAGATATTGCTGCCACTATCACAAATATTGTATCTATTGATAAATTTATAATTCCTAACTGCTCATATAATTCATCTACTGTTTCAGAATTATTTTGAGCTTTATTATTTATATTATCACGTTCTTTCATAATATTATCCTAAATATTATTTATTATATTATTATATGGATTTATATTTGAACTGCTATAAAAAGGAGGATTTATATAGTTATCAAAAACATATTCAAATATAATCAAATATGATATAATATATCTGAGGTGATTATATTTGAGAAAAAATTATAAACCTAAAGAATTTGCAGAACTTTTA